>JAGWPH010000189.1 GCA_028870615.1 Betaproteobacteria bacterium | reverse complement strand
GTCGGCGAATGACAGACGCGCGCGCAGGTGTCCACATTGTTGTTGCGGAATGCAGCGCGGACAAGCTTCTGTACCAGATAGGATTCTTCGTTGGTGCAACGTGAGGAGGTAATGCCGCCGATGGAATCCACCCCGGACTCTGCCTGGATACGCCGGAACTCGCTTGCAGCATGGTTGATGGCGGTTTCCCAGCTGACTTCCTGCCAGGGATCGGTGATGTGTTTGCGGATCATCGGTTTCAGAATGCGGTCCTTGTGGGTGGCATAGCCCCAGGCAAAGCGGCCCTTGATGCAGGCATGGCCTTCGTTGGCTTTACCATCTTTCCAGGGAGTCATACGGACCACTTCCGAGCCTTTCATATCGGCCTTGAAACCACAGCCCACACCACAATATGCACAGGTGGTGAGGACGCTATGGTCCGGCTGTCCCGCTTCGATAACCGTTTTTTCCATCAAGGTAGCCGTCGGACAAACATTGACGCAGGCGCCGCAGGAGACGCATTCCGAATCCATGAAGGGCTGACTCTCGCTTGCCGAGACACGTGACTCAAATCCCCGTCCGGAAATGGTCAGGGCAAAGGTTCCCTGAGTTTCCTCGCAGGCGCGCACGCAGCGGTTACAGACGATGCACTTGGAAGGATCGTAGGTGAAATAGGGGTTGGAGGTATCCGCCTGGTCCTTCAGATGGTTGAGGCCTTGATAGCCGTAACGCACGTCGCGCAGGCCCACGACACCCGCCATGTCCTGTAGTTCGCAATCGCCATTGGCGGCGCAGGTCAGGCAATCCAGGGGGTGGTCGGAAATGTACAACTCCATGACGCCACGGCGCAGTTCGGCAAGGCGAGGCGTTTGGGTCCGGACCACCATGCCGGCTTCGGCGGGGGTGGTGCAGGAGGCCGGAAAGCCTTTGCGTCCTTCGATCTCAACCAGGCACAGGCGACATGAGCCAAAAGGCTCCAGGCTGTCGGTGGCGCAAAGCTTTGGGATTTGTGTTCCTGCCAAGACGGCGGCACGCATCAGTGAGGTGCCTTGCGGTACGGTGACCTCGAATCCGTCAATCTCCAGCGTCACCGTCTTTTCGGAAACGCTCTTGGGGGTGCCGTAATCGATGTCGTGAAGGGGATAGTTGTTGTCCATGATGGCTCCTCAAGCAGCCTTGTGTGTTTCAGCAGTGAGATTAAAGTCTTCGGGAAAATGATCCAGTG
Source organism: Betaproteobacteria bacterium (assembly GCA_028870615.1). Taxonomy (GTDB): domain Bacteria; phylum Pseudomonadota; class Gammaproteobacteria; order Burkholderiales; family Ferrovaceae; genus JAJZRV01. The sequence continues at coordinate 5,846 of JAGWPH010000189.1, read as the reverse complement.
CGGAGAGTACGGGATACGGGGTCATGCTGCCCATGGCACACAGCGACCCATTGACCATGGTGTTGCACAGATCGCGCAGCAGTTTGGCATGGGCCCCGGCTTCGGCAGGTTTGGTCTGGATGTGTTGAATGACTTCTTCGCCACGGGTAGAGCCAATGCGACAGGGGGTGCATTTGCCGCAGGATTCAATGGCGCAAAATTCCATGGCATAACGCGCCTGTTCGGCCATATCCACCGTGTCGTCAAACACCACCAGGCCACCATGGCCCAATACCCCCCCTTTGGCGGCCAGTGCTTCGTAATCCATCGGGGTGTCAAGCAAGGAATCCGGCAGATAGGCTCCCAGGGGGCCGCCGATCTGCACGGCTCGCAGTGGTCGGCCGCTCTCGGTGCCGCCGCCGAAGTCTTCAATCAGTTGCCGGGCGGTGACGCCGAAGGCTTTTTCCACCAGGCCGCCGTGACGAATATTGCCAGCCAGCTGGAACGGCAAGGTGCCGCGCGAGCGTCCCATGCCAAAATCAGCATAGGCTTTTGGCCCGTGACTCAGGATGTAGGGGGCGGCGGCCAGGGTCAGAACATTATTGATCACCGTGGGTTTGCCAAACAGGCCGACAATGGCGGGCAGAGGCGGTTTGGCGCGCACGATACCGCGTTTCCCTTCCAGGCTTTCCAGCAGGGCCGTTTCTTCGCCGCACACATAGGACCCCGCAGCTTTGCGGATCACGACGTCGAATGTCTTGCCCGAGCCCAGAATGTTTTTGCCCAGAAATCCGCCGGTGGTGGCCCGCCGAACGGCTTCTTCCATAATGGATATGGCATCGGGGTATTCTGAACGGATGTAAACGTAACCGCGTGTGGCGCCGACGGCAATACCGGCAATGATCATGCCTTCAATCAGCATGAAGGGGTCGCCTTCCATCACCATACGGTCGGCGAAGGTGCCCGAGTCGCCTTCATCGGCATTGACGACCACATATTTTTGATCGGCGTTCGTCTGCAACACGGTCTTCCATTTGATTCCCGCCGGAAAACCAGCGCCACCGCGGCCGCGTAGTCCTGAGTCCAGAATTTGTTGCACGATGTCCGCCGGGGACAGGACCAGGGCAGCGCGCAGACCCACAAAACCTCCATGGGCTTGATAGTCTTCCAGGGACAAGGGGTCGGTAATGCCCGCGCGGACAAAAGTCAGGCGTTCCTGGTTTTTAAGGTAGGCGTGCGCTTCAATGGGCCCAACAGCAAGCGGGTGTGCCTTGCCGGTCAAAAACCCGGCTTCGAACAAACTTTCCACGGCCTCGGGGGTGACCGGGCCATAAGCCAGGCGTTTGCCGCCGACGGCTACCTCCACCAGCGGTTCCAGCCACAACAGTCCGCGCGAGCTATTGCGCACCAGATCAATGGCGATACCACGGGCTGTGGCTTGCTGCCCAATGGCTTCAGCCACTTCATCCGCACCAACGGCCAGTGCGGCCGAATCGCGAGGGACGTAGACCTTGATGCTCATGATAATTCCTTCTTGCGAATCAGCGATTCCAGACGCTCAGGCGTGACGCGAGCGTACAATTTGCCATCCAGCTCCATGGCTGGGCCGCTGGCGCAAAGCCCAAGGCAGTACACGGGTTCCAGTTCCCAGCGGTTGTCTTTCGTATGTTCGCCGAGGTTGCAGCCCAAGGCAGCTTCCGCTTTTTCAGTCAGCGAGCGGCAACCTCGGGCCTGGCAGGCCTCGGCCTGGCAGAGGGCCAGCTTGTGCTGGGCCGGCTCGGTTTGGCGGAAATGATGGTAATAAGTGATGACCCCGTGCACTTCAGCGCGGGAAAGGTTGAAGGCGCTGGCAATGGTCGGGGTAGCCTGCTTGGGGATGTACCCCAGAGTATCCTGTACGGCATGCAACAGTGGCAAAAGGGCGCCTTGCTCATCCTGAAAACGGTCAAGGGCCGCTTCGACGGCTTGTGCTTCCCGGGCAGTCATTGAATTCAAGGCGATTCTCCTCCAGACAATTCAAGCTGTGCGCTGTACTGCAAGGTCCCACAGCTGTATTATGCAATGCAATGCAACTTATAATTGACGCTTAAAGCAGCATAGTAGTTTGTTTTCACCAGGTTATGCCTGTTATAGGATAAAGTCAATGCTGAATCCCTTAATATAATTGCAATTTATTACAAGTTAGCCATGAAGATTACCGTCGAACCCGAGTACTTACTGGCCGGCAGTTCCGCCTCCAGCCCGTTCATTCCATTTTCACGCGCTTTGCGCTTGCTCCTGGCCATAGAAACTTCGCGCAACATGAAGGAAGCCAGCGCAGCAGAGGGGTTGTCGTACCGCCATGCCTGGAATTTGATCGAGAGCCTGCAAAAAACTCTGGGAGGGCTGGTTCTCGAAACCGTGCCAGGTCGGGGTTCGCGCTTGACCGAACTGGGACAGCGGCTGGTGTGGGCCGAAAAACGTACCCGGGCGCGTCTGGGTCCCCTGCTTGACAGCATTGGCTCGGAAATCAGCGAGGATATTGAGGCCACCATGAGCCGGGCACGACGTGTGATTCGCATGTATGCCAGTCATGGTTTTGCGGTTGCTGCCTTGTATGACCGGTTGCAGAAGGTGGGAATTCCTCTCGATCTCAACTATCGGGGCAGTGCGGAGTCGCTGGAGTCCTTTCACCGCCAGGTGTGTGATGTGGCGGGGTTTCATGTGCCCATCGGCGGGTTGGAAAAAATCGTCTTCGGACGCATCGAAAAATCTTTTGCTCCCGATGCGCGTCTGATTAATCTTGCCACACGGCGTCAGGGTTTGATGGTGGCCAAGGGCAACCCCAAAAATATCTGGTCCCTGCCTGACTTGCTGCGCCCGGAGATTTTGTTTGTCAATCGCCAGCCAGGGTCCGGGACGCGCGGTATCCTGGAGTTATTGCTGGGGCAGCAAAAAATTGAACCTAAACTCATTAACGGTTACGACAATGTCGAATTTACCCATGCCGCGATCGGAGCTTATATTGCCAGTGGCAAAGCGGACGTGGGCATGGGGGTTGAAACGGGAGCGCGTAAATTCGACCTGGATTTTGTGCCGATCCTCACCGAACGTTATTTTTATGTCTGCAGCGAGGCTTTGTTAACAGATCCACGCTTCGCCCCGATTCTCGAAATTTTGCAGTCCTCGGTATTTCATGCCGAGGTGGATACGATTGCAGGCTATGATGCCGCCAATATGGGCCTGATCCAGACCGTGGACGAGGCGTTTCCCTTCAGGAGAGCGTGATTAATGGATTTCAATGTACTGGGCAGCCCTTTGTTGCCATGTTCCATGAATCCAAAAACTGGTTTTTACCGGGATGGTTGCTGCCGAACGGGCCCCGAGGATCTCGGGCGACATACGGTGTGCGTGGTTTTGACCAGTGAGTTTCTGGAATTTAGCAAAGCCCGGGGCAACGACCTGAGCACGCCCATGCCGGCTTTTGGGTTTTCCGGGTTGAAGGAAGGGGATCGTTGGTGCCTCTGTGCGGCGCGCTGGCAGGAAGCGCTGGAAGCGGGCATGGCACCCTATGTGATTCTGGAGAGCACCCATCATAAGGCACTTGAGGTTATCGCCTTGGAGGACTTGCAGCACCACGCCTTCAAGGTGCATTGATTCATGCAGCTGGAGGTGCTGGATTCGTTGGCACAGCTCGATCCGGCTCATTGGAATGCTTTGGCCGGAGAGTCCCCGCCTTTGCAGCACGCTTTTTTGCAAGCCTTGCATGAAAGCGGTTGCGCTTCTCCGGCAACCGGCTGGGTGCCGCGCTATTTGGTGGTCAGGCAGCATGGGGCCGTGGTCGGAGCGCTGCCAGCCTACGAGAAATACCATTCTTATGGCGAGTTCGTGTTTGACTGGGCCTGGGCCGAGGCTTATCGGCGCCAGGGGTTGCACTACTATCCCAAGATTCTGGTTGCCGTGCCTTTTACCCCCATTCCTGGTCCGCGCATTCTTGCTGCGGATCCTGAAGTACGCCATCTCCTGGTGAGCGGACTGGAGTCCTTGCGCGCCAACCTCAATGCCTCTTCCGTGCACGTCTTGTTTCCCCACGAAAACGACTGGCCTGATTTTATCGAGGCGGGCTTGAGCCTGCGCGAAGGGGTGCAATTTCATTGGCGAAACGCGGGGTATCGTGACTTCGATGGTTTTTTGGCAACGTTGAATCACGACAAGCGCAAAAAAATTAAACAGGAACGCCGGCGTGTGGCAGAAGCCGGGGTCACCTTTGAATGGCGGACGGGTGCGCAGATTCGCGCGCGGGACTGGCTGTTTTTTGAGCGCTGTTATCAGCATACTTATCAACAACATGGCACCAACCCGTATCTCAACACGGACTTTTTTTCTCGTCTGGGGCGGGACATGGGGGATCAGGTCTGTCTGATCATGGCGTTACGGGAAGACCGGCCCATTGCTTGTGCGCTCAATCTATGGGGCCGGGAGCGGGCCTATGGACGCTATTGGGGCGCGCTGGAATATGTTCCCGGCCTGCATTTTGAAACGTGTTATTACCAAACGATTGCGTTTTGCATCGCGCACCGGATTGCGGTATTTGAAGGTGGTGCCCAAGGCGAGCACAAGCTTGCACGCGGGTTGTTGCCAGAGCGTACGGTTTCATTGCATCGCATGGCGGATGCACGCTTCTCCGATGCCATTACCCGATTTCTGCAACGCGAGTCGCTGGGTATTGAACATTACCGTCAGGAGCTCGAAGAACACGGCCCCTTCCGAAAAGTGGATTAACGCGAAGCCTGTAGCCGGGCCAGAAACTTGTCCCGATCGATGATGTGCCTTTGGTGCCTGCCGCGTGAAATGACGGCAATTCCGTCATGCGCCTCTACCTCAAAGACCAGGCGTTTCCCATCTACTTCAACTAATGTCACCGTGGCGGTCACTTCCCGGCCTGGGGGGGTGGCCGCTTCGTGACTGACATCGATATGGGTGCCCAGGGTCATTTCTTGCGGCCAGTCCAGATGCGGGTTGATGGCCCTGATGCAGGCCCATTCCAGAAACCCCACCAGAAACCCGGTGGCAAATACTTCAGGCATGACAACAAATTCTGGTGCTTCGGGATACAGCGCCGGCACAGTTTTGCTGGAAGGCACGGTAAAGGTATGAGTAGCGCGAATGCCGGGCTTGAGAGAATTTTTCATGAGGGTTTACCTTCCTTTGCCGGGCTGACGACTGCCGCAGTTTGTCCAAACAGGATCTTTTTGGCCTCTTCATTGACGGTGGGTTGGGTATTGACGCGCCTGGCGATGTCGTAGGCCTGCACAGTGGCAGGACGCGCTGCAATGGTTTCAAACCAGCGCTTCAAATGGGGGAACTGGTTGAGATCCTGCCCTTGCCGTTGATGGGGGACGATCCAGGGATAGGCCGCCATGTCGGCGATGGAATAGGTTTCCCCGGCGACGAAGGGCCGGTCGCAGAGGCGCCGATCGAGCACACCGTACAAGCGGTTGGTTTCGTTGACGTAGCGGTTAATGGCGTAGGGAATGACTTCCGGCGCGTATTGCTTGAAGTGATGGTTCTGTCCCAGCATGGGGCCCAATCCCCCCATTTGCCAGAACAACCATTGCAGTACTTCCACGCGACCGCGCTGGTCGGTTGGAATGAACTGGCCGGATTTTTCGGCAAGATATAGCAGGATCGCACCGGACTCAAAAATGGAAATGGGCGCGCCACCTCCTACAGGGTCATGATCCACCAGGGCAGGAATGCGGTTGTTGGGAGCGATGGCAAGAAACTCGGGCTTGAACTGGTCGCCGACACTGATGTTGACCGGGATGATGCGATAAGGCAATCCCGTTTCTTCCAGAAACAGGGTGACTTTATGACCGTTGGGAGTG
>JAGWPH010000188.1 GCA_028870615.1 Betaproteobacteria bacterium | reverse complement strand
TCCGTAAAGTCATCCGGATCGAGCCGTTTGACATCTTCAGGAGTTGATGTGGCAAATCTCGCCGTCATGGCCAAAGGGCTGACCAAGTGGTTTGGTGAGGACGAAGCAAAAACCTTTGCTGTGCGTGACGCCAGCTTTGAAGCGCATTTTGGCGAATTGCTCTACATCGTAGGCCCATCCGGAAGCGGGAAAACAACGTTACTGAGCATGATTTCCGGAATCCTGAGGCCGAATTCGGGAAATGTCATGATCGAGGATAAGGATATCTGGAGCCTGTCTGATGATGAGATTGCCGATTTCAGGCTGAACAGGATCGGGTTCGTGTTTCAGGATTATCACCTCTTTCCCAGGTTGACCACGGTGGAGAATGTGGCCATTCCATTGATTTTGAAGAAAATGGACTGGAACGAATCCCTGAAGGTTGCCCTGGGGTATCTGGAAATTGTCGGGCTGGAGGAGAGGGCGCAGTTGCCGCCGGTCAAATTGAGCGGTGGCGAACAACAACGTGTGGCCATCGCCAGGGCGATCGCCAGCCATCCGGACATCCTGATATTTGATGAACCAACGGCTTCACTGGATGGGGATACGGGAAGAAAAATCGTGGAGTTCGTGAAGAAGGATATTCTCAATGAAAAGCGCTGCATCATCATTGTGACCCATGACATCAGGATATTCGAGTTTGCAGACCGGATCATGAATATGGAAGACGGCAAGATCACGGGCGTTGAAATAAGGGGGTCTTGAATGAGAAACAAACTGCTGTTCGCGTTTGCAATCATCGGCGTTTTAGTGGGCCTGGTGAGCGCCTATGTATTCGGGATTCAGAGAAAGCCCCAGCCGCCAGCTTTCACCCCTGCGTCGAACCCCTATGACAAAGGCATTTACGCCAACGGAATCGTCGAAACACTGCAAAAGAGCGGCGAGAACATCAATATCTATCCGGAAGTTTCTGGATCCGTGAGCAAAATTCAGGTTTCGGAAGGCCAACCGGTGCATGTGGGCATGCCGCTTTTCCAGGTGGAGGATTCTGTCCAGCGCGCGATTGCCGAGCAGCAAAAAGCCCAGGCTGAATCGGCGCTGGCCCAGATCGCCCAGGCGAAGGCCAGCCTGAAAAATCTGCAGGATCAGTTGGACAAGCAAAGAACGTCCAGGGACCTGGATCCCCGGTCGGTGAGCAGGGATAGCCTGGATACCGCACAAAATGGCGTCGAGATCGCCAAGGCCAACCTGGAGGTGGCCCAGAAGCAGTATCAGGCGTTATCGAAAGCCTACCTGGCGGCCAATGCCCTGCTGGCAAAGTATGAAGTCAAAGCGGCTTCAGAGGGGACCGTCCTGTCCATCAATACGTCGGTCGGCAGTTATGTTTCTCCCCAGGGCGCTTACGACAGTTATACCGGAGGGTTCGACCCGGCCGTGGTGATGGGTAATTTGCAAAGTGACCTCAGTGTCCGGTGTTATATCGACGAGATCCTGATTCACAGAATTCCTCTCCCGGCGCAAATGCATGCACGCATGTTCATCAAGGGCACGGACGTCAGCATCCCGCTTGAGTTCGTCAGGATTCAACCGTATGTTTCCCCAAAAATTGAACTGTCCAACCAAAGGACGGAGAGAGTGGATGTGCGGGTGCTTCCGGTGATCTTTAAATTTGCGAGACAGAAGAACGTTGCAATTTTTCCTGGCCAGCTCGTGGATGTTTACATTGGTGAGCAAACAAGTGCGCCGGAAAAATAACAGGGCATTCCCACCCACCATCAAAAGCACCCGCAGCACAAGCGGTCTGTGGGTCCTGTGCGGGATTGCCCTGCTGTATTTTTCGGGTTGTTCTGTCGGCCCGGACTATGTTCGTCCCGAAGCGCCCACCGTCGATCATTACAATTACGGAAAAGACCCATCGGAGACCGTTCCCGTTGATGGGCAGCCCCAACGTTTTGAGTCCGGCGTCGGACCTGTTGCAAACTGGTGGCAATTGTTCAACTCCAAACCGTTGGATGCGGCCGTGGCCGAGGGACTCGCAGAAAATCCCGGCATTCAGGCAGCCCAGGCCAGCCTCCGACAAAGCAATGAAAATCTCCGGGCCGGCTATGGGATTTTTTATCCCCAGGTGGATGCCGGCTTCGGCACGTCCAGGGAAAAATTTTCTCCAGCCCTGTTCGGCAGTTCCGCGCCCGGCACCATTTTCAATCTGACAACGCTTTCGGCATCCGTGAGCTATGCGCTGGATCTGTTTGGCGGGGAACGTCGCGCCATCGAAAACCTGTCATCTCAGGTGGACCTGCAGCGGTCCGTCGCCCTGGGGACCTACCTGGTGCTGTCGGGAAATATCGTCAATACCATCGTTGCGATGGCGGCCTATCAGGCAGAGATTGAAGAAACGGAACAGTTGATCACTTTGCAAAAAGAGCAGATCGGGATTGTCGAAAAGCAGTTTCAAGCCGGAACGACTGCTTATGGGGCCGTGCTTGATTTGCGCAGCCAGTTGACGACCCTGGAAATCACCTTGCCTCCGTTGAAACAGAGGTTAAACCAGGCGGAACATTTGCTGGCGACCCTGGAAGGAAAGACGACCGCAACCTGGCAACCTCCGAGGGTCGCCATGGCTGATCTGTACCTGCCACGCCATCTGCCGCTCTCGCTGCCTTCTGAGCTGGTCCATCAGCGTCCGGACATTCTTGCCGCCGAGGCACAACTGCACGGTGCAAGCGCCAGCATCGGCGTGGCGACGGCAGCGCTCTTTCCAAGCTTTTCACTGAACGCAAATTATGGGCAGGACAGCACGTCCATGAGCCGGCTTTTAGCCAGCAGTAGTAGCGTCTGGAGTTTGGGAGCAGATATTACGGCCCCCCTCTTCAATGGCGGCACGTTGCTGTCCAGGCGGCAGGCCGCCCTGGAGGCTTATCAGCAAAGCCGTGCGATTTACCGGCAAACGGTCCTTGCCGCTTTTGCCCAGGTTGCCGATACGGTGCGCGCCCTGGAGCACGACGCGGAAGTGACGCAGGCCCAATCCCGATCTGTGGCGACTGCACAGGCGTCATTGCATCTTGTCCAGACCAATTACCAGGCAGGGATGGTCAATTATCTCCAGGTGCTTGCCGCCGACATCCAGGTCCATCAGGCAAAAATCAATGCCCTCCAGGCCCAGGCCCAGCACTTTCAGGATACGACGGCTTTGTTTGTCGCCTTGGGAGGCGGGTGGGAGCAACCCGCCGAAGCGGCTAAGCCATAGCCTTCGACAACGACCCGGGTTCAAAGGGTGATTTGCTGGTCCCGTACCGGAATTTCCACCTGCGACGGCGCCAGCGTTAGCGCAAAGGATTTCATCACCGCCGGTTCACCATGAACCAGCAGGGTGCGCGCGGGCGCAATTTTACGTTGCCAGGCCAGCAGTTGGTCGCGGTCGGCATGGGCTGAAAATCCGTTGATGGTGTGAATGTGGGCGTGCACCGCGATTTCCTCACCGAAAATAGATACTTCCCGGGCGCCATCGATGATGCGGCGAGCGAGTGTGCCTCGAGCCGCAAAGCCAACAAAAATTACGCTGCAATTCTCGCGCCACAGGTTGTGTTTGAGGTGGTGACGCACCCGTCCTCCGGTGCACATGCCAGAGCCCGCCATGATGATGGCCCCCCCGCTGAAGCGGTTGATGGCCATGCTGTCTGCAGTTTCGCGGGTGGCGTGCAGCCCCGGCAGGGCAAAGGGGTCGCGCCCGGCTGCAAACAGCCTGGCGGTGGCGAGGT
>JAGWPH010000020.1 GCA_028870615.1 Betaproteobacteria bacterium | reverse complement strand
TCGAACGCGAAATCTATCTGGGGTTCGTGCTGGACCGCAAAGTGCAACGCATCCGCGTGGTCGCCTCAGCCCAGGGCGGCATGGAAATCGAAGAGATTGCCAAAACCAACCCCGATTCGCTGCGCCAGGTGCAGGTGGAACCCGCGGTGGGCATGCAGCCCTTCCAGGCACGCGAACTGGCTTTTGGGCTAGGTCTAAACATCAAGCAGGTCAGCCGCGCGGTGACTGCCATCATGGGGTGCTATCGGGCCTTCCGTGACCTTGATGCCACCATGGTGGAAATCAATCCGCTGGTGGTCACCAAAGACAATCGCGTCCTGGCGCTCGATGCCAAGATGTCCTTTGACGACAACGCCCTGTTCCGCCGTCCCAAAGTCACCGAAATGCGCGACCCTTCCCAGGAAGATCCCCGCGAAATCCAGGCCAGCCAGCACGGCCTCAATTATGTGGGCCTGTCCGGTGATATCGGTTGCATCATCAACGGCGCAGGTCTCGCCATGGCCACCATGGACATGATCAAGTACGCCGGCGGCGAGCCTGCCAATTTTCTGGATGTGGGCGGGGGCGCATCCCCCGATCGGGTGGCCGAAGCCTTCCGCCTGGTGCTCTCGGACAAGAACGTAAAAGCCATCCTGGTCAATATCTTTGCCGGAATCAATCGGTGCGACTGGGTCGCCCAGGGTGTCATCCAGGCGGCGCGCGATCTCACCGTCCCGCTTATCGTCCGGTTGGCCGGAACCCATGTGGAGGCCGGGATGAGAATCGTCAAACAGAGTGGCCTGCCCATCATCAGCGCCAACACCCTCGCCGAAGCCGCGGAAAAGGCCGTTGCTGCCGCCCGTGGCAAAGCGGCCTGACCCCATGACCAGGAGATTTTGATTCCATGAGCATTCTCATCAATGAACGCACCCGAGTGATCGTGCAGGGATTTACCGGGGACAAAGCCACGTTTCATGCAACGGAAATGATCCACTACGGCACCAATCTCGTCGGCGGGGTCACCCCTGGCAAAGGGGGCATGAAACATCTGGACCGTCCCGTTTTCGATACCGTCAAAGACGCGGTGGCTGCAACGGGTGCTGAAGCCAGCCTCGCTTTTGTTCCGCCACCCTATGCCGCAGATGCCCTGATGGAAGCCGCTGACGCTGGCCTCAAACTGGTCTGCGTCATCACCGACGGCATCCCGGCCCAGGACATGATGCGGGTCAAACGCTATCTGATGCGCTATCCCAAGGATAAACGCACCCTGGTGGTGGGCCCCAACTGTGCGGGCATCATCAGCGCCGGTAAAGCCATGCTGGGGATCATGCCGGGGCATATTTACACGCGCGGCCACGTGGGCATCGTCTCCCGTTCAGGCACCCTGGGATATGAAGCGGCAGCCCAGATGACCGCGTTGGGTATCGGGGTGTCCACCAGCGTGGGCATTGGTGGCGATCCCATCAACGGCAGTTCGTTTCTGGATCACATGGCGCTCTTTGAAGAGGACCCCGAAACCCATGCGGTGGTGATGATCGGCGAAATTGGCGGGCCGCAGGAAGCCGAAGCCTCGCAATGGATCAAGGCGCACATGAGCAAACCCGTGATCGGTTATGTGGCCGGACTCACCGCTCCCAAAGGCCGGCGCATGGGCCACGCCGGCGCCATCATTTCTGCCGAAGGCGATTCGGCAGCCGAGAAAGCCGAGATCATGAAATCCTACGGTCTGTTTGTTGCGCCCAGTGCGGCCGAGCTCGGTGAAACCGTGGCCCGCGCCCTGGCCACCCTGTGAGGAACGCATCATGAGCTTTACCGCCGTCAGCCAGGCCACCCCGCGCTTGCACCGTTCCGAGCTGGCCGTCCCCGGCTCCAATCCGGGCCTGTTTGAAAAAGCTGCGCGCTCCGCCTCCGACATCATCTTCCTGGATCTGGAAGATGCCGTCGCCCCCGATGACAAGGCCCAGGCCCGCAAGAACATCATCCAGGGCCTCAACGACATCGACTGGGGCCGCAAGACCATGATGATTCGCATCAACGGTCTCGACACCCACTACATGTACCGCGACGTGGTGGATATTGTGGAAGTCTGTCCCCGGCTCGACATGATCCTGATCCCCAAAGTGGGCGTGCCCCAGGATGTCTATGCGCTCGACATGCTGGTCACGCAAATCGAAAATGCCACCGGACGAACCCAGCGCATCGGCTTTGAAGTGCTGATCGAAACGGCGCTTGGCATGGCCAATGTGGAGGCCATCGCGCAATCCAGCAAGCGCCTGGAGGCCATGAGTTTTGGCGTGGCGGATTACGCCGCCTCCACGCGCGCGCGCACCACGGTGATTGGTGGCGTCAACAAGGATTCCGGCGTGCTCACCGACAAGGATGAAGCGGGCCATCGCCAGTACCTCTGGACCGACCCCTGGCACGCGGCACAGACGCGCATGCTGGTGGCCTGTCGCGCCTATGGCCTGCGCCCCATTGATGGCCCCTTCGGTGACTTCAATGACCCCGAAGGATTCATTGCGGCGGCCAACCGTGTGGCCGTGCTGGGCTACGAGGGCAAGTGGGCCATTCAC
>JAGWPH010000187.1 GCA_028870615.1 Betaproteobacteria bacterium | reverse complement strand
AGTTTCAGTTTGAACTGGCTCTGGTCGATCTTACCTTGGGGCCAGACGATAACGGCCTTGATTTTGTGCGTTACGCGAGAGAGACGCACCCGGCAATGGGCATCATGGTGATCAGCGGAAGAGGCGCTGTACTGGATCGGATACTCGGCATCGAAATGGGAGCGGACGATTATCTTTCCAAACCGCTAGACGTTCGGGAACTGACTGCCAGGGCAAGGCGCCTCATGCAGCGACTGCATCATCCGCGCCAGTCCATGAATCATGCCTTGGTTCAGTTTTCTGGATTTACCCTGGACAAATGCCGAAGAACGCTAAGCTGGGGTGAGGGCACCCAAATTGCGTTGACCAGTCGCGAATTCGACCTGCTGGTTTGCCTGGTTGAAAGCGGCAATCGTGTGATTGGTCGCGACACCATTGCCAGCATGATTTGTGGCCGACCTTTGAATATCCTGGACCGATCGGTGGATGTTATGGTGTCCAGTCTGCGCTGCAAACTGCGCAAGGCTAACCCCGGAGAAATCTTGATCAAATCCGTTCGAGGGGAGGGCTATCGCTTTGGAAGCGTGGCCGAGCCGATGCTGCGGGTTCGTGGCGTCTAGAACAGCTGTTGTTCGTTCAAAATCCGGTATAAATACTGTCCATAGCCATTATTTTTCATGCGCATGGCCAAGGCTTCCATCTCAGAAGCCGTGATCAGCCCCTTGCGAAAGGCGATTTCTTCAGGACAGGCGATTTTGAGTCCCTGCCGTTTTTCAATGGTCTCAATATATTGTGCTGCGTCCAGAAGCGACTCGTGGGTTCCAGTATCAAGCCAGGCAAAACCACGGCCCATCAATTGTACTTGCAACTGATGCTGATCCAGATAGCACCGGTTGAGATCGGTGATTTCAAGTTCGCCGCGCGGGGAGGGTTTGAGATTAGAGGCAAGTTCGCATACCTGGTTATCATAAAAATAGAGACCGGTTACGGCGTAGCGCGAACGAGGGTGCGCCGGTTTTTCTTCCAAACTGATGACTTGCCCGGCAGCGTCGAATTCTGCAACACCATAGCGCTCCGGGTCATTGACGGCATAGGCAAAAACGGTCGCGCCCCGAGTCTGCTGCTGCGCGCGGTCCAGCATGCCAGAGAAATCATGTCCATAAAATATGTTGTCACCCAGGACCAACGCGCTGGGGTCATTGCCGATGAAGGATTTGCCAATCAAAAAAGCCTGAGCCAATCCATCAGGGCTGGGTTGCACCGCATATTTGATTTCTATGCCCCATTGCTTGCCATTACCCAGCAGTTGCTCGAAACGCGGCGTATCCTGTGGTGTCGAAATGACCAAAATCTCACGAATCCCTGCCAGCATGAGTGTGCTGAGCGGATAGTAAATCATGGGTTTGTCGTAGACCGGCAGCAGCTGTTTGGAAACCACTTGGGTGACAGGGTAGAGGCGGGTGCCCGACCCACCAGCCAAAATGATGCCTTTTCTCATGAAAGTATCCGTTCCGCGTAATTTTTTTCGATCCACTCGCGATAGGCACCGCTGGTAATGCGATGTGACCATTCCGGGTGATCCAGATACCAGGCCACGGTTTTCTCAAGACCCGATTCGAAGGACTCTGTTGGTTTCCATCCCAATTCACGTTGGATTTTGCGGGTATCGATGGCATAGCGTCGGTCATGGCCAGGGCGGTCTTTGACGAAATGAATCAGCGATTGATGATTTCCGATTGATGGGTTGGGGCGCAGACGATCGAGGATGTCACACAGTGCATGTACTACCTGCAGATTGGTACGTTCGCTATTGCCCCCGATGTTATAGGTCTCCCCAGGGCGCCCAGATTCAAGTACACGTCGGATGGCGCTGCAGTGGTCAGTCACATATAGCCAGTCGCGCACATTTTTGCCGTCGCCATAAATGGGCAGAGGCTTTCCGTTGATCGCGTTGAGAATCATCAGTGGAATCAGTTTTTCAGGGAACTGATAGGGTCCGTAGTTGTTGGAGCAATTCGTTGTCAGTACAGGTAATCCATAGGTGTGGTGCCAGGCACGGACCAGATGATCGGACGCGGCTTTGGACGCAGAATAGGGGCTGTTGGGTGAATAAGGCGTCGTTTCAGTGAAGGCAGGATCCTTTTTGCCGAGTGACCCATAGACTTCGTCTGTGGACACATGGAGGCATCGAAATTCCGATTGACCTGCCGCATCCAGTTCATTCCAGTAAGCCCGAATCGATTCCAGTAAGTGGAAGGTCCCAACCACATTTGTTTCAATAAAGTCGGCGGGACCATGGATCGAACGATCCACATGACTTTCTGCGGCAAAATTGATGATGGCACGAGGTTTGTGGGTGCGCAGAAGACTTCTGAGCAGCCCCAGGTCGCCGATGTCGCCCCTAACCAGATGGTGCTGGCGATTGCGCTCAATGCTGGCCAGATTTTCCGGGTTTCCTGCGTAGGTCAGTTTGTCGAGCGTCACGACGGGTTCATTGCATGATTTAACCCAGTCCAGAACGAAATTGGACCCAATGAACCCAGCACCACCGGTAACGATGATCATATTTCTTTGAGAGTTATTGCTCGAACGAGATGGGAGGCACGAATATTAACAGGTTCATGAGAGGGCAGTCGATGTTGACAATCTTGGGCGCGCAGGAGCCTGTGGGCTCATCCATAACTGCGTATAATGTATATTATGTTAAATATTGCCCGCAATGGAAACCCTGCTAATGCAGGGTTTCCCTATTACGGTAGTTCTTGCCCCTTTCTGCTTATCTAATTACTTTCATCCATGGCGACTTGCACGTTGCCACTTCAGGGTAATAAGCATTGCTGTCCGGGCAGAAATACGAGATTTGCTCGGACAAGTTTTTCGGTGCGCTACTCACGGGAGGGGCCGGAGGTGGTGCATTGAGAGGCGGCATACTGGCACCTTGCGACGGTGGCGGCGCCATCGATCGGACATTATTGAGATTAGAGGCTGGATCAAGACGGGTCACGCGTGTTGCCCCGGCCCCTCCTAACACCTGTACCCGATCGCCCACCCGGAAGTTCTCATCAGCACCCTGGGTGACCGCGATGACATATCCGCTATCCAGACGCACTGTGATTTCCAGGCCTTCCTGTGTGGAAGCCGCGTTCTCAACAGCATCTCCTGCTGCGGCGCCTGCAATCGTACTCAATATGGTTGCAGCAGCGTTGCCATTGCCTTGACCCATGGTATGACCTAGAGCAGCGCCAGCAACCGCACCGGTAAGAATACCAACGGCTCCTGGCTCACCGGGTTGAATTCGTACTTTGCGAATACTTTCGATTGTTCCCAATCGAACAGACTGCTCTCCCCTGACCTGTCCGTAGGTGTAATCAGAGCCTCCGACACCCGGTGTGCTGCAACCAGATAAAGCGAATACGGCCAAAGCGGCCAAGGGCAAAATGGTACAGATTCTTATTTTCATGTAACTCTCCAAGATAATGACATAATACATTGTATATTAATTATTATTGCACATGGCGTCATTTACGCATTATTTCGCTGACGTAATCTGAGCCCCTGTCGCAGTACACGGGGTTTGAACTTGACGCAACCATTGGGTTCCCCGTCGTGGACCTGACAAAACAAAATGATTCGCGGTGACTCTGTGGCTCTGGTAACCTCGCTGATTTAAGACTTTCGGACCTTGGCACCATGGCACAGTATGTATTCACGATGAATCGGGTGAGTAAGATTGTCCCGCCGAAACGACAGATCCTCAAGAATATTTCGCTAAGTTTTTTCCCCGGTGCCAAAATTGGCGTGCTGGGCCTTAATGGTTCGGGCAAATCCACGTTGTTGCGAATCATGGCAGGCATAGACACAGAAATCGAAGGTGAAGCCACACCCATGCCTAATCTCAGCATTGGATACCTTCCCCAGGAGCCTCAACTGGATCCCGGAATCACCGTGCGAGAGGCCGTGGAACAGGGTTTAGGAGAGGTTCTATCTGCCCAGAAAGCGCTGGAAGCGGTGTATGTCGCGTATGCAGAGCCCGACGCCGATTTTGATGCTCTGGCTTCGGAGCAAGCGCGATTGGAGGCCATCATTAACGCCACGGATGGCCATAGTGCCGAATTGCAGATGGAAGTGGCCGCGGACGCACTGCGTTTACCCCCATGGGAGGCCCCGATCGGCCAACTGTCCGGTGGTGAAAAACGCCGCGTTGCTTTGTGCCGTCTGCTGATCTCTAAACCAGACATGCTTTTACTCGATGAGCCGACCAATCATTTGGACGCTGAAAGTGTGGACTGGCTTGAACAATTTTTGCAACGATTTCCAGGCACGGTAGTGGCAGTTACCCATGATCGTTACTTTCTGGACAATGCCGCCGAATGGATTCTCGAACTGGACCGCGGACACGGCATTCCCTGGAAGGGCAACTATACTTCATGGCTGGAACAGAAAGATGCGCGCTTGCGGCAGGAAGAGTCCCAGGAATCTGCTCGCCAGAAGGCGATACAGAAGGAACTTGAGTGGGTGCGTCAAAATCCCAAGGGGCGGCAGGCAAAATCCAAATCTCGCCTGGCGCGCTTCGATGAACTGAGTTCCCAGGAGTATCAAAAGCGCAATGAAACCCAGGAAATTTTTATTCCGGTGGGTGATCGCTTGGGCGAGAGCGTTATTGAATTCATTGATGTCTGTAAGGGTTTTGGCGATCGACTGCTGCTGGATCACACGAGCTTTGTGATTCCTCCTGGGGCTATCGTGGGGATTATCGGCCCTAATGGCGCCGGCAAATCCACCCTGTTCCGAATGATTACAGGACAGGACAATGCGGATTCAGGAGTTATCAAGATTGGGTCGACAGTCAAGCTTTCGTTTGTGGATCAGTCCCGTGATGCGCTGGATAACCAGAAAACTGTTTGGGAAGAGGTCTCCGGTGGTGCCGACATTCTCACTGTCGGGAAATACGAGACACCTTCGCGGGCCTACATCGGGCGTTTTAATTTTAAGGGTGCAGACCAGCAAAAAATCGTCGGGAATCTGTCCGGGGGTGAAAGAGGCCGTTTGCATCTGGCAAAAACCCTGATCCGTGGTGGCAATGTCTTGCTACTGGATGAACCATCCAACGATCTTGACGTGGAAACCTTGCGCGCCCTGGAGGATGCTTTGCTGGAATTTGCTGGTAGCATCATGGTGATTTCTCATGATCGCTGGTTTCTAGACCGAATTGCCACGCATATCATGGCATTTGAAGGAGATTCTCGGGTGGTTTTCTTTGCCGGAAACTACCAGGAATACGAGGCGGACAAAAAGAAGCGCCTGGGCGAGGAAGGGGCTCGACCCAAACGCCTTCGTTTCAAACCGCTGAGGGGTTAACCGGTTTCCTCCTGCAGCAACCCGATCAACTCTTCGGTTGAAATGGTGCTGGTTTCCCCTGCCCCTTCAAGCAAACTATCGGCCAGATGGCGTTTGCGTTCATGCAACGCGACAATTTTCTCTTCAATGGTATCTCTTGAAATCAGGCGATAGACTGTGACAGGTCGAGTTTGCCCAATGCGGTGAGCCCGATCTGACGCCTGGTCTTCCACTGCCGGATTCCACCAGGGGTCCATATGGATTACATAATCAGCTCCAGTCAGATTGAGTCCGACACCCCCTGCCTTGAGGCTGATCAAAAACAGGTCTCCCTCCCCTGCCTGAAACGCTTTTACGCGGCGGACCCGCTCAAGGGAAGGCGTGGATCCATCCAGGTAGTGAAAGGACACCCCTCGTTCCTTAAGGGCCTCGCGGATGATTTCCAGGTAATCCACGAACTGGCTGAATATCAATGCGCGATGGCCGCTTTCCCGTAATTCTTCAACAATTTCCATCAGGGCAATGACTTTTCCTGAGGCCCATTCGCGATCCGGTATAACCAGTGAGCCATGGCAGCAAGCACGGCGCAACTTCATGATGCCCGCCAGAACTCGAATTCGATTGGGGTGATCTTCGCCTTCAACTGTGACGCTTTCCAACGCTTGCAGGCGAACAGCCTCGTACATGGCACGTTCGTCCGGGCTGAAATCAAGAGTGAGCGTGACTTCGGTTCGTGGTGGCAATTCTGACAACACCTGAGACTTGGTGCGACGAAGCACAAAAGGTTGAATCAACCGTCGCAGGCGTTCGCGTGCCTCAGCATCGTTATTTTTTTCAATGGGAACTGCGAAACGTTCGGTGAATGAATCAAGCGAACCCAACAACCCTGGGTTGATGAACCGGAACAGGTTCCACAATTCACCCAAATGGTTTTCAATGGGTGTGCCTGTTGTAATAAGCCGGAACTTGGACTTTAGCTTCATGGCGGCCTGAGAGCGTTTGGTACCTGAATTCTTGATGGCCTGCGCTTCGTCCAGTACCACTGTAGCCCACTCTTTGGCGGCCAGGCTTTCGGTTTCCTGCTGAAACAGGGTGTAGCTCATGATGACCAAATCACCGGGACCCGCATCCGAAAAATTACGATCCCGCGGCCCGTTGCCCAACCAGCGAATATTGAGCGAAGGTGCAAACCGGCGCGCCTCGCTGTCCCAATTTCCGCAAACTGAAGTGGGAGCGACGACCAACGCAGGTCCCTGTGAAGCGCGATACAGTAACAGGGCCAGGGTCTGCAGCGTTTTCCCAAGGCCCATGTCATCGGCCAGGCAGGCTCCTGCTCCCGAGTGCGCATGACGTGCGAGCCACTCAAACCCCACTTTCTGGTAATCCCGCAACTCTGCATTCAAGCTTTCAGGTAATTCAGGTTGCCATACGGACAGGGCCTCGCGGCGCTCCAATAAAGCGCGCCATCCCGGATCGCTGTGTGTCTCAGTAGTTTCATCAACGACTGATGATAGCTGGGACGCGGCTAGTGTATGAATGCGCAATAGATCGGCATGTTGTTCAGACAAGCCTCCCAACTCGCGAACCCGCTTCAGCAACTGCTCACTCAGCGCCAGATATTGACCATCCTTGAGGGCCACAAATCGCGTTCCAGGTGTGGAAGCAGCTTCCAACAGAGCCTTGAGTTCAACCACGGTATTGGCATCAACCATCAAGCTGCCTGAAACGCCTAACCAATCTCCTTGGGACGAAACTTGCAATGTAAGCTGGCTTGCATCCACTTCCCCCCGAATTTTTAATGTTTCCCCTTCGGGCCAGCGCAATTTGACCTCATCCCCCAGTTCGCGCAATGCCAGAAGCAGTTCGCAGGCGGTGGCTGGATTGAGACTGTGCCCATGATAGTCATCGTCAGAAGGTTTGATCCAGGGACGGCAAATTTCAAAAATCCGATCGGCCGCACTTCGTTCCTGGCGCAGATTGCGCAAGGCTTCTCGTCGTAGTGGTTCGTCGTTCGCAGCACAACTCACACATTCCTGGCCGGCGCCTGGTGTGTAGGCTTCGCCCCGATCTCCTTCAGGGTAGACCATCAGCTCGATCTGCAATCCGGATGCCGAGGGAGACAGCAATGCATAGATTTGCGGATCCGCTGGAACGATTTCCGTGTTTCCTCCCCCGATATCCGATCTGATGCGGAAGCGCAGGGATAACCCCTCGATCGTCTTGACCATGCGTTCTTCCGCGGATTTCGGTAAAACCAGGCCTTCTCGACCGATGACGCCGAGTGCCCGTTCCTGATCGGCGCTCACTTCAATCATGCGCAACCGGCCGCGTGTTTCACGCATCAGATGAAAGCGCGATCCTTCTGGCAGGGTCGGGGTCATGCTCAAACGTAATTGATTCCGTTCCCGCTGAACTACGATTTCAGGTTGTCCCCGCACCAACTGTACGGGCTGGTCTGGATTTTGTGACCAGAACAGTAAGGGGTGATCAATCAACAACGCCAGGGCAACCAGATTGTCGATGCGCTTTTCGCTGCCCTTCTTGGCAATATCCGCCTGCCGTACCATGGCAATCACGGCACGATCCTGATCGGTCAATCCTTCCAAATCCTGCTGGGCTGTCAGCATCCGATTGATGGTCACGGCTCTGCCTTGTCCCCATCGACTGCCCTGCGTTCGGCGCTGTTCCCGAGCTTCAAGCAGACATTGGCCTGTTTCCGGGGCATAAGTCAGGTACCAGGCGAAACGGACATTTCTCGGAGGTGGCGTGGT
>JAGWPH010000186.1 GCA_028870615.1 Betaproteobacteria bacterium | reverse complement strand
GAACCGGTATCATCCTGCGTTTTATTGAATTCATGGACGTAGGTGCATCGAATGGCTGGCGTTTGGATGATGTGGTGTCCGCAACTGAAATACTGCACCACATTGAGACCCGATGGCCGATAAAACCTCTCGAACCCAACAGTGCTGGCGAAGTGGCCCAGCGCTACCGTTACTGTGACGGCGCCGGTGAAATCGGCCTCATCGCTTCCGTGACCCAACCCTTTTGCCGCAACTGTTCGCGTATTCGTCTGTCCACCGATGGCAACCTTTTTACATGCCTGTTTGCCAGCCAGGGGTTTGACCTCAAAACACCCCTACGAGCCGGTGCAGATGACGCCACCCTGTTGCAAGCCATTACGTCCCTGTGGCGCCATCGGCAGGACCGCTATTCGGAGCAGCGCTCGGAAGCCACGAGAGGCCTGCATAAGATCGAAATGTCTTACATTGGAGGCTGATGATGGCCATTGGTTGCATCCTGGCAGGCGGCGCCAGCACCCGCATGGGGGGGCAAGACAAAGGCCTGCTTTCATGGCACGGTCACCCTCTGATCGAAGCCGTCGTGGCGCGATTTGAGCCTCAAGTAGAGAGCCTGATGATCAGCGCCAATCGGCATCTTGAACAGTATAGGCACTACGGCTATCCGGTCCTCTCCGATGCCGAACAGGGCTACGCCGGGCCCCTTGCCGGCATTGAACGGGCGCTTGCTCACGCCCGCCAAGCTTCCCTTGACCTGGTGGCGATAGCACCCTGCGACGCCCCCTTGCTGCCACTTGATCTGGTCGCTCGGCTGCAAGCAGCCCTGAACGCGGCCGATGCTGACATCGCTTACGCTGTGACGGTGGGCGGTGACCAACCGGTATTTGCACTGATCAAAACCACCCTGCTTCCCAACCTTTCAGAATATCTTCGTGAAGGGAAACGCAAGGTCCGGCGCTGGTATGCGCGTTGCTCCACAGTCACTGTCCCGTTTGACGATGTTCCGCTGGCGTTCACCAACATCAACACGCCCGAGATGTTACACAGCATACTGCCGAGTGCCTGATGAATAATCCTGATGCACCTGACCTCGCAACTTGCGCCGACGACTACGATCCGCAGTCTATGACGGTAGCCCAAGCCCAGTCTGTTATCTTCCGCTACCTCAAACCCGTGGATGGCACCATGTGGGTGCCGCTGCGTACAGCCTTAAACCGCTTTCTGGCAGAAGATGTTGTTTCTCCCATGAGTGTGCCACCCCATATCAATTCCGCCATGGATGGCTATGCAGTACGCTTTACTGACCTGTCATCCACAGGCGAAACGGCACTCACCGTCAGCGCCACTGTCCTGGCCGGGGCACCCTCCCCCCCACCGCTGATGCCTGGCCAAGCTATACGCATCATGACGGGTGCCGCACTTCCTGAAAACGCAGATACCGTGGTCATGCAAGAACACTCCCGCCGCGAGGGAGACCGTGTCTGGCTTCAGCCTGGCCAGCAAAGTGGCCAACATGTACGCCAGGCAGGCGAAGATTTGCACAAAGGCGCCTCGGCCCTGCGTCGCGGCCAACGTCTGCGGGCCGCCGAACTTGGTTTGATTGCTTCACTAGGCATTGGCGAAGTAAGTGTATTTCGCCCACTGCGGGTGGCATTTTTTTCTACTGGCGATGAGCTCACGTCCATCGGCCACTCCTTGACCGATGGACAGATCTACGACAGCAACCGCTACACGCTTTACGGCATGCTGACTGGCCTGGGGTTCGAATGCTTCGATCTGGGAGTTGTACGGGACCATCCTGTAGCCATCGAAAATGCTTTTGAAGAAGCCTCGCGGATGGCTGATGTCGTTCTCACCAGCGGTGGCGTATCGGTGGGCGAAGCCGATTTCATCAAGCCGTTACTGGCGCGGATGGGCAAGGTCGTATTCTGGAAAATTGCCATGAAACCCGGCCGGCCGCTGGCCTACGGCCATTTGGGTCAGTGTCATTTCTTTGGGCTGCCTGGCAACCCGGTGGCAGTCATGGTGACCTTCTATGCTTTTGTGCGCGACGCCTTGTTAACCTTGGCCGGTGCAAATCCCCTGCCGGTCATCCCCCGACTCACAGTGCGGACGACCACGCCACTCAAGAAGGCGCCGGGGCGTACCGAGTTTCAGCGCGGCATCGTCAGCCAAAATGCACAGGGCGAATGGACGGTACGCTCCACTGGAAACCAGGGATCAGGTATTCTGCGTTCCATGAGCGATGCCAACTGCTTTATCGTGTTGCCACAGGATTGTGGCTTAGTCGCAGCGGGATCCGAGGTGGAGGTGCAACTTTTCGAGGGGTTGCTGTAATCACATGACTCGCCTGCACGATCTCCCTCTGCGCGACCTGCAGTTATATGCCACCGCACCTTACACCTGCAGTTACCTGCCCGGACTGGAAGCGCGTTCCCAAGTGGTCACGCCAGGCTATCTGATCGATCAGTCGCTCTACAGTGCGTTGGTCGATTCGGGTTTTC
>JAGWPH010000185.1 GCA_028870615.1 Betaproteobacteria bacterium | reverse complement strand
GGTTTGATGAATCTGGCCGGATCAGAAAATGGGCTATTCAGTGAAGACGAGCTGAAAATTCTGCATAGTGTGGGCAATCAGGTGGCAATAGCGTTGGAGCGCGCTCATTTGTACCAGCACCTGGAGCAGCTGGTGCAGGAGAGAACCAAAGAGCTCGAAATGGAGATCGTGGAAAGAAAGCGGATCGAAAAGGAACAGGCGCGGCTGGTGGCAATCATCGAAGCAACTCCTGACCTCGTGGGGACTAGTGATCTCGAAGGCAATGTACTTTTTGTCAACGGGGCCGGGCTCAAGATGCTCGGCTATGAAGCCGGGCAGACTGCAACCGGGTTTCGCATCGAACAGTCTCATCCCCAATGGGCAGCGAAGTTGCTGACGGAAACAGGGATCCCTCACGCGATCAAGCACGGATCGTGGTCCGGGGAGTCAGCGCTGCTGCGGCGTGACGGTCGGGAGATTCCATTGTCGCAGGTCGTCATTGCCCACCGAAGTACGGACGGGTCCGTTGAGTACCTGTCCACCATCGCGCGTGATATCACGCTACGCAAGGAGCATGAGGAACGTATTGCCCGTCTGAACCGCGTCTATGCCGTGCTGAGCGGTATTAACACGACCATTGTCCGCACCCGGAACCGGCAGGAACTGTTCGATGAATCCTGCCGAATTGCGGTGGAACGAGGTAAGTTCCGATTTGCCTGGATTGGCCTGCTTGGGGCCGACGGCAAAGGAGTGGTACCCGTGGCCCGGGCGGGCGTTGACGAGGGGTACCTCGACAACATCCACTTAACCGTGCGTAATGATGTGTCTGGCCGCTGCGAACTGGTTGCGCAGGTATTGCGGGAAAATACCATAGTAGTTTGCAACGACATCGACTCCGATCCGCGGATGGCAATGTGGCGTGAGGTGGCCCTTCAGCGGGGCTATCGGTCAGTGGCTGTGTTTCCGCTTCAACTGAAGAACGAAGTGACGGGCCTGCTTCTGCTATACGCGGCTGAAGTAGCTTTTTTCGACGACGAGGAGATGGTGCTACTCACCGAAATTGCCGGCGATATCTCATTTGCGCTTGATCACCTCGAAAAAGAAGACCGACTCAACTACCTTGCTTACTATGACGCGCTGACGGGCCTTTCTAATCGCAGTTTACTTCACGCGCATTTGGAACAGAGGATAGGTGAGGCGCATGGTGGCCCTAAGACTTTTGCGGTTGTCATACTGAATCTTGAGAGGTTTAGAAGCATCAACGATACGCTAGGACAGCATGCTGGAGACGAGCTGCTGCGCCAAGTCGCGCAGCGTCTGAGAGATGGGCTTCATGAATCAGACATTTTGGCCAGACTTGGTGCCGATTCCTTTGCAATTGTTACCCAAAATTGCGAAGGTGAAGGTAGCGTGGGCCGCATCCTTGAGCAGATTCTGTTATGCATTCATGGACAGCCTTTCGAGATTGATGGACAAGAGCTTCGCATTGGGGCCAAGGCGGGGGTGGCAGTCTTCCCCCACGATGGCAAGGATGCCGATACGTTGTCCCGCAACGCAGAGGCGGCACTGGGAAGAGCCAAGCTCTCTGGAGACAGATATCTATTCTATGCGTCTGAATTCAACGCCCGGGTTGCCGAGAAGCTGTTGCTGGAAAATAAATTACGCCGGGTGGTGGAACGGGGGGAGTTGGTACTCCACTACCAGCCTAAGGTCGAACTCAGGAAGCGGCGCATCAGCGGGCTTGAGGCCTTGATGCGATGGAATGATCCTGATACTGGCCTCCTTGTGCCCCCATCTCAATTCATTCCTATTCTTGAGGAAACCGGCCTTATTATCGAGGCGGGACGTTGGGCTCTGGAACAGGCGGTGGCTGATTTTGAGTCTTTCAGGAACGGTCGGGTTGAGGTTCCCAGAATCGCGGTAAATGTTTCGCCAATTCAGCTGCGGCAGAAAGATTTTGTCGCCACGGTGGAGCATGTGTTGCGTAGTGCCAAAGACGCAAAGGGTGTTCTTGAACTGGAGATTACAGAAAATCTGCTCATGCAGGATATCGAAGCCAACATTCGGAAACTACGAGCGTTGAGAGAGATGGGAGTGGAGATTTCGGTTGATGATTTCGGCACAGGCTATTCTTCGCTCAGCTATATCTCCAGATTGCCCATCAACTCATTGAAAATCGACCATGCATTCATCATCAACATGACTACTAACCCGGATGATCTAAGTATCGTATCCGCTATCATCTCGTTGGGGCATTCCATGAACCTAAAGGTGATTGCCGAAGGGGTGGAAACTGAAGAGCAGGCAAATATGCTGCGGCTGCTCAAGTGCAACGAGTTTCAAGGGTACCTGTTCAGTCCTGCGATCGAGGCGGCAAAGATTGTGTTGCTACTGAAGGAGAACAAGTCGTCGCCAAAATCGCCGGGTTGACCGCGTGTTACGGCCAGTCGGGAATCGATCCAGATGCCGAAACTGGTCTGATCCAAATCCAAACTCTGAAATCCCATAGATCAATCGTCTACACTCTTAGCGACCGAGATATATGCACATTGCCTTTTCAGACGATCTTGCAATTGATCCAAGCGTCCTCATCGAATCCATATATGCCGCAAAGCCTGTGGTAGCCATCCGCGATTACTACCTTGCCATTTTGTTCGTCTCTCAACAGTAGCAGAGGGGAAAGAGCGATTCCACCCGCTATCTTCGCCCGGTCTTTATCAACATGTGAATTGCTGACCCCAAGCAGTGACAACTGGGATGCCCGGAAGATGTCCTTGGCTTTGAATTTCACGACAGTCGCAGTTCTAAGCCCCGCAACCAATTTAGTAACACGCTCCGCCGCATATAAAAGGCCAAGATAGGACTCTGCTGCGGCGTAGTCATGTTCCTCCACGTCAGACAACCAAACGATTTCTTTCACTTTTTCCATCGCCAGTGAAGCCTACTCTAATTATTATCCAAAGCAAATAGTTTGAGCATGTTATTGCCAATCATCATTACTACTTAATTTTAATTTGGTGTATACCTCGTCATATGACGGAACTGCTTTTCAGTGCAAGGTATGTAGGCCCGCTGTTGGCCGAACCCAGACCATCTGGGCCGATCGAATCCGAGGTAGGGTAGTAAACATCGCTCTGATTAACGTGATAGTCAGATGTTATTTAAAAGAACTCTGAATGATAAATCCGAAATGAGGAGTGGGATTGCTCACGATAATCTGCTCTCCTGTCGATTTTTTAATGACGTACCCATCAAATATTCTTTCCTGGCCACCTTGCAAATTCCCATATACCTTGACCCTCTCATCAACAGAAAGAATCAGTTTCTTATTGTCCGGCAACTTTGCTCTGACGTAAATTGAGCCAGAATTATCCTTCAGAGAAAATCCATTTTCATCAACTTGCGTGATATTTCCCTCGATTGTGCTTACGGGAGGCAATGCCAAGTCTTGGATGGGCGTAGTTCCGGCACACCCGGTCAATAAAAAAACAAACATGGCACTCAATATTTGTATGACGAAGTTTCTCATTTAATTCCTACGCTGAATTTTGTGATCGTCTATTCGCATTTCCATAATAATACGGATCGATAATTCTGGTGTGCGTCAGAGGCTTCCACGTGACTAACTGACTGCTATGGGGAAAATCCTAGACAGGCTGCTCCTGGCC
>JAGWPH010000184.1 GCA_028870615.1 Betaproteobacteria bacterium | reverse complement strand
TTTGGGCCAAGAAATTGGAAAGCAGGACCAGATGATGGATCCCGAGCGGTATGCGACTCTCGATGGGTGCCAGAAAATCCGCAGGGACCAAAGGGGTGCCTTGATGAAGGAGTTGATAGTAAGCATGTTGGCCGTTGGTGCCGGAGCCTCCCCAGATAATGGCCCCGGTTGCATAATCAACGGGTTGGCCTGAGCGGGTGACATGCTTGCCGTTGCTTTCCATGCTCAACTGTTGAATGTAGTTGATGAACTGGTTCATGCCTTGGTCATAAGGCAGAATTGCCCGGGTTTGTGTCCCAAAAAAATTGATGTACCAGATGTCAAGCAAACCCAATATGACCGGCATGTTGCATTCAAGAGGGCTGTTCTGGAAATGCTCATCCATTTCGAATGCGCCTTGCAACAGCGCTTCGAATCCATCCATGCCAATACCGAGAGCAATAGACAACCCAATGGCGGACCAAAGCGAGTAGCGCCCACCGACCCAGTCCCAAAATTCAAACATGTTGGCTGGGTCAATGCCAAAGCGGGAAACCTCACCCTGATTAGTGGATAAGGCAACAAAATGTTTCGCCACATGAGTTTGATCGCCTGCCTGACGTAAAAACCATTCACGAGCAGATTGTGCATTGATGAGCGTTTCCTGAGTGGTAAAGGTTTTTGAAGCAATGATAAAGAGCGTTGTTTCAGGATTCAGCGACTTCAGCGTATTGAATAGATGGGCACCATCGATATTGGATACAAAGTGGATGCACAGGGCGCTACAGTCAGCACTTAACGCGGCGGTGACCATGGCGGGGCCAAGATCGGACCCCCCGATACCGATATTCACTACATCCGTGATCGGTCGACCGGTATAACCAAGCCAATCACCATTACGCACAGATTCCGAAAATGTCCGCATGTGCCCCAAAACACGCCTGATTTCTGGCATGACATCCACGCCATCCAGGAGAACCGGTTGGTTGGAACGGTTTCGCAGTGCGCTGTGCAAGGCAGCACGGTGCTCTGTGACATTGATCTTCTCGCCTTTGAACATGCGCCTAATCCATTCCGGCAGCTGGGCCTGGGAGGCCAGGCTCAGCAGCAACGATAAAGTCTCTTTCGTGATTCTGTTTTTTGAATAATCCAGCAGCAGAGGCCCGGCGTGCATTGAGAAACGGCTGAACCGGTCGGGGTCCTGGGCAAACAGGTCGCGCAGGTGGAGTCGTGAAAGGGCTTGCTGATGATGTTTCAAGGCAAGCCAGGCAGGTGATTGAGTGAGTGAAGGCATCTAGCAAGATTCCAGTATAAGGCCCGCTAAAGGGGGGAGGGTCAGGGTCAAGGAACAGGGTTGCCCATTCCACGGAGTTGCTGTTGCACGCAGCCCGGAGCCATTACCCAGGTTGTCGCCGCCATAATAGGATGAATCACTGTTAACGAGTTCACGGTAAGGGCCCGCAACGGGGACGCCCAAGCGATACTCGGTGCGTGGGACAGGAGTAAAGTTGAGCGCCACGACAAGCGTTGCGCCAGCGCGGCTGCGCCTGGCAAAACTGAGTACCGATTGGGGCGCATCATCACAATCGATCCAGGAAAAACCCTGGATATCGAAGTCCAAGTCATGAAGGGCGGAATAATCACGATAATGGCGATTAAGATCGCGACAAAGATTCTGAATTCCCTGATGCCAGTGGTAGGACAATAAGGACCAATTCAGCCCAGACTTGACCTGCCATTCGCCGCCTTGCCCAAACTCATTTCCCATGAAATTCAGTTTTTTCCCAGGGTAGGTCATTTGATAGATCAGCAGCAGGCGTAGATTGGCGAAGCGCTGCCATACATCCCCAGGCATCTTGTCCAGAAGGGATTTCTTGCCATGGACAACTTCGTCATGTGAAAACGGTAACACGAAGTTTTCGGTGTAGGAGTACAGCTGGCCAAAAGTCAGGTTGTGATGATAATGGCTGCGGTGCACAGGATCCTTGGAAAAGTAGCGCAAGGTGTCATTCATCCAACCCATGTTCCACTTCATGGAAAAACCCAGTCCACCGAGGTAGATCGGTCGCGATACCATGGGCCATGATGTGGATTCTTCCGCGATAGTCAGTGCTCCTGGAAACTGTTGATGGACCATCATGTTCATATCGCGAATAAACGCCAGGGCATCGAGGTTTTCCCGCCCACCATACTGATTGGGCAGCCATTCGCCGGGTTTGCGCGAGTAATCCAGATATAGCATGGAGGCAACGGCATCGACGCGTAATCCATCAATGTGATATTCGGAAAGCCAGTAGTGGGCATTTCCGATAAGAAATCCACGGACTTCATTGCGGCCATAATTGAAGATGTAAGTTCCCCAGTCCTGATGTTCTCCCAGGCGGGGGTCTTCATGTTCATACAATGCACTACCATCGAAACGAGCCAGTGCAAAGGCATCCTTAGGAAAATGGCCAGGGACCCAGTCAAGGATGACGCCAATGCCTGACTGGTGGAACTGGTTAACGAAGGCCCGAAAATCGTTGGGCGTGCCATAGCGGCTGGTGACTCCAAAGTATCCGGTGGTTTGATACCCCCAGGATTCATCGAGCGGATGTTCGCTGATTGGCATCAGCTCAATATGGGTGTAACCCATGTCCATTACATAGGGCAACAATAAGTCGGCAAGTTCCAGGTAATTATAGAAGTCACGACCTTCTGGGTGCTTCCAGGAGCCCAGATGGACCTCATAAATATTCATCGGGGCATGTAGCCAATCAGACTTGGCACGCTGGTTCATCCACGTCGCATCTTCCCACACAAATCCCTCATTGCAACAGATTCTGGCTGCGGTACCAGGGCGTAATTCGAAGGCGACGCCATAGGGATCCGTCTTGACCATGATGGCACCATTTTGCCGATTTCTTATTTCAAATTTATACAGGGCACCAATGGGGATGCCCGGAAGAAAAAGTTCCCAGATGCCACTAGCGTTCCGGACCCGCATCGGATACTGGCGCCCATCCCAATGGTTGAAATCTCCTACGACGCTGACACGTGCCGCGTTTGGAGCCCAGACCGCAAAACGAATACCATCAACCCCCTCGTGAGTGCAGGGGTGCGCACCAAGGATTTTGTAGAGCTGCTGTAGCCGGCCTTCCTGGAACAGATATAGATCATGATCACTAATCAGGGGGGGGAATCCGTAGACATCAAATGTTTCAATTTGACGCCCATTTTCCCTGTAACGTAAGCGGCGGGGGCTGGCAGGAGGGACCTTTCCCTTCCAGATATGAATTCCCTGATCATGAACGCGTGGGACCGGTTCCCAATCAGAAGTGAATACTTCAACGGTACTGGCATAGGGGAGAAACAACCGTAGCTCCCATTCATGCTCGGTACGGTGCAGGCCCAGGTAACCGAAAGGGTCATGGTGCCTGGCTTCCAGGATGGCTTGTTGTAATGGATCCAATATTTTTTTTGACATGATCGTAGCGTGGGTGGCTAGTGCCTACATAAAATCAATTATAATGTCTAAAAATAACATGCCAATAGTTATGATCATGATCCTATTTTCCAAGGAGCGCTGACATGTTTCCCAGCGATATCACTTCAGAGCGATTTATCAGTGTGTTAACAAAAAACGCAATGGCCCTGATTCTGGCGGGTGGTCGAGGCAGTCGACTGAAAGATCTTACCAAATGGCGCGCCAAGCCCGCGCTTCAGTTTGGCGGAAAGTTCCGCATTATTGATTTCCCGTTGTCCAATTGCATTAATTCAGGCATTCGCCGTATCGGTGTTGTTACCCAATACAAGGCCCACAGCCTGATTCAGCACATCCAGCATGGTTGGAGTTTTATGCATGGTGAATTTAACGAGTTCGTTGAATTGCTGCCTGCTCAGCAGCGGGTTCAGGAAGAATGGTACAAGGGCACTGCCGATGCTGTGTTCCAGAACATCGATATTCTACGTTCGCATAACCCGCAGCATGTCATTATTCTGGCCGGTGATCATGTTTACAAAATGGATTACGGGATGATGCTGGCAGCACATGTCAGCATGGAAGCAGACATGACCATAGCTTGTATGACGGTTCCATTATCTGATGCCTCTGCCTTCGGAGTCATGACGATAGATGAGTTAAATCGCATCATCGCCTTTGACGAAAAGCCTGCCCAGCCATCCTCCATTCCCGGTTCGCCGGAGAATGCCTTGGTTAGCATGGGAATCTATGTATTCAACACAAAGTTTTTGTATGAACAACTGATTCGTGATGCCTATGCTCCAAATTCAAAACATGATTTTGGTAACGACATTATCCCATGGTTAGTGCCACGCTACCGCGTTTATGCACATCGCTTTGACGAAAGCTGCATAGGAGAGCCCGATACAAAACCGTATTGGCGCGATGTTGGCACCATCGATGCCTACTGGAGCGCCAACATGGAAATGACCAAAGTCATTCCGGATCTTAATCTGTATGATAAGGCCTGGCCTATCTGGACATATCAGGAACAGTTTCCTCCGGCAAAATTCGTTTTTGATGATGATGGGCGACGGGGTTGCGCAGTAGATTCCCTGATTTCAGGTGGCGTAATCATCAGTGGTGGGACTGTTCGTAGATCGGTTTTATTTTTCGACGTCCATGTTAATGCTTACAGCAAAATTGAAGATAGTGTGGTTCTTCCCAATGTTCGGATTGGAGAACGCGTTGTTCTCAAGCGCGTGATTGTGGATCGGGGATGCATCATCCCTGACGGACTTGAGGTTGGGGTTGACCAGGAACAGGATCGAAAACGGTTTTATGTGTCCGAAAAAGGCATTACCCTTGTTACCCCTGATATGCTCAACCAGAGCCGTTATCCAACCTGAATACAGGTTGTACATGGCATGGCGCCACGATACTTACCTTTGAACTTATGATGCCTCTCAAAAAACTTCGCTTGGTGCTGTGCTGGCACATGCATCAACCGGATTACCGCAACAGCCTTAATGGACAGTTCGAATTACCCTGGACTTATCTGCATGCCATCAAGGATTACACCGATATGGCATGGCATCTCGAACAACATCCGGACGTGGCCTGTGTTGTCAATTTCGTACCTTCTCTGGTGGAGCAACTGGAGGATTATTGCAATCAATTTAAAACAGGGAGTATGCGCGATCCTTTGTTGCATCTCCTGGCAAAAAATGAACTAGGCTTGATTACAGTTGCCGAACGTCAGTTGATACTGACCGCCTGCTTTCGTGGCAATAGTTCTAAAATGATCGAGCCGTTTCCTGCCTACCATCGCCTGTATCTGACATATTCCAGCCTGACTGAACATGAAGCCTCCCTGGAGCAGTATCTTTCACCGCAATTTCTTGGAGACCTGTTGGTGTGGTACCACATGGCCTGGATGGGTGAGAGTGTCCGGCGAACTTACAACCTGGTTCAGCGATTGATGAAGCAGGGCAGTCTGTACACCTACGAGGATCGAAAGGCGTTGTCCGATCTCATCGGTGAATTAATCAAACAGCTTATCCCGCGCTATCGCGCCTTGCAGGAGACGGCGCGCATAGAACTTTCGACAACCCCTTTCTATCATCCGATGTTGCCGCTGCTGCTGGATTTTGGGACGGCCCGTGAAGCAGTGCCTGAAATCACGCTGCCAACTGCACAGAAATACCCTGGGGGTTATCAGCGTGCGCAGGCCCAGATAGCTGATGGGTTGGCACACCATCTTGGTTGTTTTGGACAGCGTGCGCGCGGTGTATGGCCGTCGGAAGGCGGTGTTTCGGCAGCTACACTCGATATGTTGGCAAGCCAGGGCTGCGAGTGGACGGCCACCGGCGAGAACGTCCTCGTCAACAGCCTGAGTTATGGTACAGGTAAACCCGTCGCTGAACGTTCAACATACCTTTATCAACCCTATCGTTACGCCACCGAAAATGGCGAGATTCTTTGTTTTTTTAGAGATGATCGTTTATCAGACAAGATTGGATTCGAATATGCTACCTGGGATAGCCAAGATGCCGTCAGCGACTTCATCAACACGTTGGAAGGCATTTATGCTGCAGCCGATAGCATTTCGGATCCTGTTGTGACCATCATTCTGGATGGCGAAAACGCATGGGAATACTATCCCTACAATGGCTACTATTTCCACAGTAAACTGTACCAGGCGTTGCAAGACCATCCTTTCATCATTACGACGACATTTTCTGAATGCGCGGACAATCTGAAAACCACTGCGCCTAAACTTAACACGCTTGTTTCTGGAAGCTGGGTATATGGTACCTTCAGCACTTGGATCGGAAGCTCAGACAAGAATGCTGCCTGGGATCTTCTGGTTGATGCAAAAAAAAATTACGACCAGGTCATTGCGGAAGGACAGTTGACGCCAGACGAACAACAGCAGGCCGCTCGACAGTTGAGCATCTGCGAAGGGTCTGATTGGTTCTGGTGGTTTGGTGACTACAATGCTGCAAAGAGTGTGCAGTCCTTTGATCACCTATTCAGGCTGAATCTTAGCAATCTCTATCATCTTCTCCAGCTGCCGGCGCCGAATGCGCTACTTGACCCCATTAGCGCAGGGAGTAGTCTTGTTGATGCGGGTGGAACCATGCGCCGCGCTTCCGAGTAACCGTCGTCATGCCAAAAATTGTTCCGCTGCTCTTTGGCGTTCATGCTCATCAGCCGGTGGGTAATTTTCCAAAGGTTCTGGATGATGCCCATCTACGTTGCTACCAGCCATTTTTGCATATGATGGAACGGTTTCCGGAATTCCGTTTTTCCATCCACGTCAGCGGCTGGCTTTTTGACTACCTGGTGCATCATTACCCGGATGATATCCAGTTGCTGAAGGCCCTGGTGTCACGCGGTCAGGTAGAACTGTTTGGTGCTGGATATACCGAACCGGTACTGGCGGCTATTCCGGTACGAGACCGTATCAGCCAGATCAACTGCATGTCGGGACGTCTGGAACAGGTGCTTGGAAGGCGCCCTCAAGGAGCTTGGTTGACGGAACGGGTCTGGGATTCCACGGTTGTGCCATCGCTGGTGGCCTGCGGAATTCGCTATGTGACAGTGGATGATTATCACTTTTTATGCACGGGCATTGATCAGGGCATGCTAACAGGTTTTTTTAGCACCGAGGAAGACGGCAAGCTCCTGGACGTGTTTCCCATTTCGGAAGCATTGCGTTATCGCCTGCCATTTTCTCCTGCGAGTGAGGCGATTCAGTATCTGGAAAGCCTTGCGGTAGATGGCGAGGCACACGCCGCCATCTACTTTGACGACATCGAAAAATTTGGCATCTGGCCGGAAACTTATGAGTGGGTTTACACCCGTGGTTGGCTGGAAGACTTTATTCGCCGGACTCTGGATTCCCCGATTGTGAAGCCCATGCTATTCAGCGATTACCATGCTTCTGCTGCCACGCGCGGAGTGGTCTATCTGCCGACAACTTCTTATATCGAGATGAATGAATGGACGCTACCGACAGAAGCAGCTAATCGGTTTTCAGCACTGGTCCAGGAAGTAAAAAATGCTGGCCAATATGATTCCAACAAGGCTTTTTTACGTGGGGGGATCTGGCGAAATTTTATGACGCGCTATCCAGAGTCTAACTGGATGCACAAACGGATGTTGGGCTTGTCTGGCCGGTATGCCGCCCTGCCTGAACCCGACAAGACGATTGAAATGCGCGATGCACTTTTTGAAGCGCAGGCGAATGATGCTTATTGGCATGGTTTATTTGGGGGGCTCTATTTGCCCCATTTGCGCCGGGCTGTGTATGGCGCACTCGTCAAGCTGGAGGCGCTCCTGGATACAGTAGCCCCTCGCGGTTCGCTTGTGAGCTGTGATACCGACATGGATGGCCACGTAGAATCATTTTTACAAAACGGCATACTGCAGGCCGTGGTTCGAAATGATGGCCTGGCGGATATTTGCGAACTGGACAGTTATCTCCTAAATCACAATTTTGGGGACACCTTGACGCGCCAAAAGGAGCACTATCACCAAAAGGTGATGCTCAATCAATCCAGCACTCGCAACGCGGGAGGCATTGACAACCCGCACGAGCGGATCAGTTTTAAACACAACATCCTACCGGAAGATATGGTGTTTGACCCGTTTCGCCGCTCCTTATTCATTGACCGCTTGCACACGAGTGATGAGATCAAATCCGAAGTGTTGCGATATCGTATCAAACCAGTTACCACGGCAGATTCAACGTTGACTTTCGAATGCCATCACGAGGCATTGGTTGTGCGCAAACAGATTGCCTTGGAAGATCGTGCGTTGGTTGTGACCTATGTGTTCGGTAACGTTCCGGATGCCCGGTTTGAAGTTGAACTGAACCTTGCCATGCCAAGTTGTGATGGCCCAGCGGGACGTTTTGAAATGAATGAAGAAGTTCTGGGGGGGTTCGCCCAGCGGATTCAACCTCGTCCTTGTGATGAGATCCGTTTGCGTGACGATATCCTTGGGGGCCAGTTAACGCTACTGGTTAATCAAACTGCCACGTTGCGCTCTGCACCGTGCTTTAGCGTATCCCAGTCTGAAGCCGGTTTTGAGAAAATCATGCAAGCAGTGACACTGCATCTCGACTGGCCATGTCAACTGCTAAAAAGCCCGCTGGTTATTCGATTGACCATCGATTCATGAAGTCACCGCTCAGGATTGGTATCGATGTCGGAGGGACCAATCTTCGTGTGGGCGTTCTGTCATCGAATGATCTGGTATGGGAATCACGCCGGCAAACCAATTTTTCTGAAATTTGCCAGCACAACGCATCTCCTGAAGCGCTGAAACGTATCCTCGATACTTTGATTGAGACCATTTCTGAAGCTTGCAACAGCTATCCTCAAGTGCAAAGCGTGGGCATTGGATTTCCGGGGTTTATCGACCCGGTTTCCCATGTTATAAGCGCATCACCGAATTTGCCAGGACTGGTGAATACGGATCTGGTGACCCCACTGAAGGAGCGCTTAGGTCTGCCGGTTTGGTTGCAAAACGATGCATTGGCTGCCGCCTATGGTGAATTTTTGTTGATCGGACCGGATTCTGGGTCGTTGCTCTATGTCGGGCTCGGGACCGGTGTCGGAAGTGGACTGATTCTGCATGGAAAACCTTACACCGGAGCACACGGGGTTGCGATGGAACTAGGGCATCTGATTGTTGTGCCAGACGGGCGGCTTTGTGGCTGCGGTAACCGGGGATGTGTGGAGCAATATGCCTCGGGCACAGGAATTGCCCTGAATTATGCAGAACATGAAGCGGTTGTGCTGGATGCACAAAAAATAGCCTCCCTGGCTGAACATGGAGATACTCGGGCATTAAGGGCATTTGAACAAGCGGCAAAGTTTCTTGCCATGGCATTGGCACACGTGTTAAAAATCATCGATGTTTCCGATGTACGGATCGGAGGTGGGTTGAGCCGTTCCTGGCCTCTCATGCAGCCTGTATTTCTGGCGAGTTTCGAGGCATCATTGATCCCAGCGTTGCGCGGCCGGATCCGGGTAGGCCTTTCAAATAGTGGAGATCGTGCCGGCATGCTGGGTGCGGCAATGTTATTTTCGGCTGACACGTGCAATCTTGAGATGTAACGCCTCCGAATAGCGGTATGCCTTAAAGGATGGCCTATCATGCGAATTGCTGTCTGGATTCGTCATCGGCAGGTATCCCATATAATATGGCATTCAATTTATATATCCCAAAGAAAACTGCCGTTTGATAACCCGATAAATGGGGAGCGAAGTAATGATGGAAGGTTTTAAGAAGTATTTGGCTGCGGTGATCGCCTTTTTACTGGTCGGTTGCGGTGGAGGAGGGGGCGGTGGCGGAGCAAATTCAACGCCGGGTGTATTCCAGGCGCAGGGCATAGCCCAGGGCACAACAGGAGTGGGAAATGCTCAGTTGGCAGTTATTCTTGAAACAGGTGAGCTCTACAATTTTTCCACCGCGGGAAACATTGTCCTTACTGTGGATCATGGCACCTTGGCAGAACTCGGTGACGCCTACTCAGGCAATATAACGGAGTTTAATGTTGCCGCCACTACGACAAGCAGTGGGACAATTTATGGGCTATTCATTGCGCAAAGTGCAATTACTGGCACCTTAACTATCAATGCTGTCGAATACTACGTGTATACCTCCACCTACATTCCAACGTACAACTACTTCATGTTTTCCTCCACCTACCTTTCAACGTACAACACTCCAGCATCGCTTGGAACCCTTGCGGGCACCTATACCGGAGTTTACGACTACGGTGGATCGCCCGTTACTTTGTCCGTGTCTGCAACGGGGGCTATCAATGGAACTTCAAACAACTGTGCCATCAGTGGAACGGCTACGCCCAGGCCATCAGGAAAGAGTGTCTTCAATGTTTCTCTGACGCTTACCGGAGCAAATTGCGTTCCCGGGGGTGTAGGCACGGCAACGGGAATTGCCGTACTGAACAACGGCAGCGATGGACGAACCCATCTCTATATGGGTAGTCTGAATGCAGCGGGGACCAACGGATTTTTCTGGGTTGGCACCAAACAATAAATCTTCTGGTGCCCGGAGCCGGAATCGAACCGGCATGGCCGATAAAAGCCGAGGGATTTTAAGTCCCTTGTGTCTACCAATTTCACCATCCGGGCGCTGTGGGTATTTTACCGGGTTCGATGGATTCCGGGGGTGAATCGATCGGCGGCAAAGTTGACTGCATGGTTGCGGTGCTCGGGCCCTGACCAGGTTCGGTAGTCCGGATTGCAGTTGTCACAGGTATCGCAGTATCCCGTATGCGTTTCGCCGAAATAGCTGAGAAGTGCACGCCTGCGACATTCTGAGGATTGGCAATAAAGCGCCAGTGCTTCCAGTTTGTGCCGGTCAATTGTTTGTCTTTCTGGTGAACGGGATTGGTTTTGGACGCGTAATCGTAAGGTGATCAGATCGTTTGGATGGAACAGCATCAAGGCGTTGGCAGGTTTGCCATCCCTTCCTGCCCTGCCGGTTTCCTGGTAATACCCTTCGAGACTGCGCGGGCTGTCGAGGTGGATGACAAAACGAACGTCCGGTTTATCCACACCCATTCCGAATGCCACTGTGGCTACCATGATGATTCCGGCTTCTTGTACAAATTGTTGCTGGTGTCGCTCACGTAATGTCGTATCCAATCCCGCGTGATAAGCCAAGCTGTGCCACCCCCTGGAATGTAACCAAAAAGTCGTGTTTTCCACTTGACGGCGTGATTGACAGTAGATGATGCCGCTGTCGCGAGCGTGGTGTTTCAGGAGAAAGGTCTCGATTTGTGCCCCTGGACTGAATTTTGGAGAGACGCAATAATGCAGGTTGGGGCGGTCAAAGCTCGCTATAAACTGGTTGCCTGTGCCTAATTGCAGCTGCTCTGTGATTTCTTGACGCGTTTGCAAATCTGCTGTGGCAGTCAAAGCGACGCGAGGGATGCCGGGATAGCGTTGATATAGCACGTGAAGTTGGCGATACTCCGGGCGAAAATCGTGTCCCCATTCTGCAATGCAATGAGCCTCATCGATGGCAAACAGGGATAACTGCCGTCTAGCAAGGAGTTGATCCAGCAACATCAGGAAGCTGTGCTGCGTTAATCGTTCTGGTGAGATATACAACAGCTTGAGGCGATCATTCAACAGATCGTCATGGGTTTGTTTGGCATGCAATGGGTCAAGCGCAGAATTGAGATACGCTGCCGGAACGCCACGGCGGCGCAAGGCATCTACTTGGTCCTGCATGAGTGCGATCAGGGGTGAAATGACCAGCGCCAGGCCGGGTCGCATCAATGCTGGAATTTGGTAACACAAGGATTTTCCGCCGCCGGTTGGCATTAACACAAAGGCGTTTTCGCCGGCGATGAGGTGCGCAATGATGGACTCCTGGGCGCCTCGGAATGCGGAATACCCAAAAACGCGTTGGAGCACGAGCAGTGGCGTAGTCATTGGGATAGTTTGACGAGATCTTACGGATGTCGCTCTGGAAGCAACGGTAAAAATTTGTCAAATTTGCGCAGTCTCCAGGGGCAAACGATCCGTCAGCGTAAGTTCGCTTCAGCCACCCAAATAAGCTGCAATAATTCTGGGGTCATCGACCAATTCCCGAGCGGTACCTC
This sequence comes from Betaproteobacteria bacterium, assembly GCA_028870615.1. Lineage (GTDB taxonomy): Bacteria > Pseudomonadota > Gammaproteobacteria > Burkholderiales > Ferrovaceae > JAJZRV01. The sequence goes on along the minus strand of JAGWPH010000184.1, from coordinate 10,078 downwards.
CCAGAGTCATAGAGCCGGTTTCCATGACATAGGCACGGTCGGCCAGTTTGAGGGCTTGCCGGACATTTTGCTCCACTAGCAGGATCGTTATCCCCTGAAGATGGATTTCGCGAAGGATCTCAAAAATTTCTCCGACGACCATCGGCGCCAGCCCCATTGAAGGCTCATCCAGCATGAGCAGGCGCGGTTGCGCCAGCAGGGCACGGCCAATGGCCAGCATCTGCTGTTCGCCACCAGACAAATTTCCCGCCAGTTGGCCAGCGCGTTGTTTCAGTATGGGAAATCGATGGAAAATGGCTTCCAGGTCAGGTTTTCCTGGTTGTGTGTAAGCACCCAGTTCCAGGTTCTCCAGAACTGTCAGCGTTTTGAGGATGGCTCGTCCTTCGGCGACCTGAACCAACCCGCTCGATACCCGCTGGTGTGGACGCCAGCGAGTGATGTCCTGTCCATCCCATATGACATGGCCGGAAAGGGTGCGGATCAACCCCGAAAGAGCTAGCAATATGGTGCTCTTCCCGGCACCGTTGGCACCGACCAGGGCGACCACTTCACCTGCTTGAACTTCTAACGTGATCCCTTTGACCGCTTCTACATGACCATAGGACACGCGCAGTTGATCCAGTTTTAACAGGGGAGCGCTCACGTGTCCTCCTGACCGAGGTAAGCCTCGATGACCGCCGGGTTGGACTGAATGGCGGAAGGACTTCCCTGGGCAATGATGCGGCCGAAGTTCAGGACCGCTACGGTGTCGCACAGGCCCATCACAAAGCGCATGTCATGTTCGATCATGAAAACGGTTAATTGATCCTGGTGCAATGTTTCGATCAGCGCCATCACGGTATTCTTTTCCGTGGCATTCATGCCTGCCACGGGCTCATCGAGCAGCAGCAGTTTGGGCCGTGCAGCCAGAGCACGGGCAATTTCGAGCTTGCGTTGATTGCCGTAAGAGAGATTGCCCGCCAGTTCCAGAGGTGAATCACCAAGACCTACTCGGTGTAGCAGTTGTTGTGCTTGTGCCCTGGCTTCTCGTTCAGATGTCCTGAAGCGAGGTGTTTTCAGCACGGCATCCCAAATCAGATAATTCAGATGGGTATGCATGCCAACAATGACATTGTCGATCAGGGTCATTTCTGAAAATAGGCGGATGTTCTGGAACGTGCGCGCAATGCCACGGGTTGCAATGTGGTGAGATGCGAGCCCGAGCAGGCTTTGGCCTTGAAATGTCAGTTGGCCTTCGGAGGGTGGGAACAATCCTGTGATCAGATTGAATACGGTGGTTTTGCCAGCACCGTTTGGTCCGATAAGACCAAATACCTGACCTTCCAGGACGGTCAGGTTGACTTGATCAAGAGCCGTGACACCGCCGAAGTGACATGAGACCCGATCAAGCGTCAACATGGGTTGCTCTTTTCTTCAGCCAACGCCGGAAGCGGCGCGGGTCCCAAATTCCCTGGGGCAGAAACAGGACAACAGCGATCAGGATCACACCATTGGCAGCCATGCGAAATTCTTCCAGACTACGCAGCAGTTCTGGCAATAGAGTGATGATGGCTCCTCCCAGCAAGGGGCCGATGAGTCCCTGAATACCACCCAGCACTGCCATGGTTAGAATGTCCACGGCATTTTCAAATCCAAAATTGCCAGGGCTTAAGGTAAAGGTGTAGTGTGCATTGAGCCCCCCGGCAAGGCCTGCTATGGCAGCGCCAAGAACGAAAGCCAGCAGTTTGATATGGTGGGTTGCGATTCCCATCAGTCGTGCAGCGGTTTCATCTTCGCGAATAGCCTCGAAAGCACGACCGATCTTGGAATGACGCAAGGCATTGAGGAGTATAAGGACCAGGATCAGTGCAAGCAGGACATGCCACCATTCCGTCAATAATGGAATGCCGTTAAGACCCAGCGGACCGCCCGTGATGTCGAGGTTAAGTGCAACAACCCGAACCACTTCACCAAAGCCCAATGTTGCCATTGCAAGGTAGACGCCTGACAGGCGGAGCACGGGAACCCCGATAATCAGCGCGACGACAGAGGGTGTCAACGTACCGAGTAATAGTGCGAGAGAAAAGGGCAGTTCAAATTGCATGGTGGCCACGGCGCTCACATAGGAACCTATTCCCATGAACGCTGCATTGGCAAGCGACAGCAATCCGCATGAAAGCGTGATATAGATGGAGATCGCCATCAAGCCATACACGCCAATGCTGAGCACCAGTGTGCTATAGGTGGACCACCAGGATGACCAGTCCATCAGGCGCTCCGGGTGGCCGAAGCGCCAAAGAGCCCTTGGGGCCGCCATAACAACATCAGGAACAGCAGCCCAAATGACAGGGCGTCCCGATATTCGCTGGAAAGGAAAGTTATCGCGAAGACTTCAGCGACGCCCAGGAACAACCCCCCCAGGACCGCTCCACGAACGTCACCCAACCCACCGAGAATGATGGCAGCAATGCCTTTGTGTAGCATGGGTTGCCCCATGAACGGGGAGATGGCGTTAAAGGAAAGCCCAATTAAAATACCGGCCGTGCCTCCCAGGGCTGCCGCAATAAAGCTGGTCAAATAGAATAGCCGCTCGACCGGGATACCCAAGAGTGCGGCAGCGCGCGGTGATTCTGCAATGGCCCGCAAGGCTTGGCCCAGACGAGTTCGTTTGAGGACCCAGACCATGAGTAGCATGAGCAAAATGGATAGGGTTGTGATGCCCGCTTGTAACAGTGGAATGGTGATGTTGCCCAGCTTGAGGTTTTCGTCATTGAACATTTCCAGCGGGAAGCGTCGGGCCTCTGAGCCAAACAGGCCCTGCGCCAGGCTGGTCATCAGGATGGCGGCGCCGATGGTGGCAATCATTGGCATCAGATGCGATGCCTGACGCTGGCGCAATCGTCTGAGAATCAATACATCGATCAATAGCCCGACGAGGCCTGAAAAGATCATCGCAACGGGGATGGCAATCCAGAAAGGCAGGAAAAACTTGGAAATCAGCAACAGCGCTGCGTAGGCCCCCAACATGAAAATTCCGCCGTGGGACAAATTGATGACCCCAAGAATGCCAAATACCAGGGTAAATCCCAGAGCGAACAGGGCATAGACGCTGCCAAGACTGATCGCGTTGACGATCTGTTGAGCCAACATACTACTTCAGCAATACGAACTTGCCATTTTTGACAATGTAGACAAAGGGTGTCTGGTTGGCATCATATCCACCAGGTTTACCGTTGTGCGGCGGTGCGGGACGAAAGGCAAATTTTCCAGTGGCGCCATCGATCTGAACGTCGGGCAATGCGTCGCGTAAGGCTTGGCGATCCTGTTCCAGGTTCCCCATCAGCTTGACCTTCTTTAAAGCCTCGGCCAGGATGAACAGGGCATCGTATCCCTGAGCTGAAAACTGGTTGGGGTCTGTGCCGAATTTTTTGCGGTAGGCTGCAATGAAATGTTGGTTCTGGACGGACGGGTTTCCGTCAAACCAGGGGGAGCCGACAATGGTTCCTTCTGCCGCAGTTTTGGCAATCTCCACCAACTTGGGTGAGTTGAAACCATTGCCGCCAATGAAGGAAAGCTTGATACCCAAGGCGCGGGCCTGCAATAGAATATTCGATCCTTCTTCGGACAGGCAGGGGCAAATGATGACGTCTGGATCAGCCGCCTTCAATTTGGTCAATTGCGCTTTGAAATCGACATCTCCCTTGGAGTAAGTCTCCGTATCAACCACGGGAATATGCTGATCCTCCAGGGCTTGTTTGAATACGTCATAGCCGCTTTTTGTGAATGCGTCGTCGTTGCCGTAAATGATGCCAACCTTGTGGATATTAAGATGCTTGATGGCCGCCTTGAGGGTGACCGGCACTACGTCGGCTTCCATGGGTGAACTGCGGAACACGTAAGGTCCGATATCGGTGATGCCGCTGGCTGTGTTGCTGGTTCCAAAGGCCACCACATGAGCCGCGTTGGCAACCGGTCCGGCTGCAAACATTGAGTTGGACAATGTGGGGCCGAAGATCATCAACACCTTATCCTGAAAAATAAGTTTTTTGTAGACGTTGATGGCTTCTTCCTTCTTGCCACGCTCATCTTCTTCAATCAAGACAATTTTGTTTCCCGAGATGCCGCCCTTGGCATTGATTTCTTCCTGGGCCAGGATGAAACCATTATGAATGGGGGTGCCGTATTGGGAAGCCGGGCCTGTCAGGGCTTCTGTCAGACCGATACGGATTTCACCAGCGGGGCTGGCCATCGAAATGATGAGGGCGGAGAGCAGGGTGAGCAGAGCGGTCAAGGGACGAAGGCGCATGGGAGTTCCAGTCAGCAAAAGACGCATTTTACCCAGTCGGAAGCCCAGATAAAACCTTTATTTATGTGGAAAAGCAAGCTGGCGGGTTTGATCCGGATAAAAGTGATATCATATAAGGTTCAATTGGAGAGAAATGTCATTATGGTCATTTACGATCTTGCCTGCCCTCTGGAACACCGATTTGAAGGCTGGTTCGAATCTGCCTCGAGCTTTGAGAGTCAGCGTGAGGAGGGCCATGTTTCATGCCCGCTCTGCCATTCCAGGGAAATTACGCGTTTGCCTTCCGCACCTTATTTGCGTGGAAAAACCGATGCTGCAACTTCCAAAGAGCAGGCCCAGGCCCAGCAGCCCATGATGATGGTTGCGGGGCAGCTGGTGAGCGCCTTGCGCCAGGAAGTTGTCCAGCATGTCTTGGCACATACCGAAGACGTGGGAGAGGCTTTTGCCGAAGTCGCGCGTGAAGTGCATTACGGTGAAGCGTGGGCACGCAGCATTCGGGGGGTGGCCACCCAAAAGGAGCTGCAGGAACTGCATGAAGAAGGGGTCGATGTCATGGTGCTCGGGATCCCGGATAGCTTGGGTTCAAGGCACTGAATCACCTATCTGAACTGTGGTCATACTGATCGATCCAAGATCAATGCCGCTGACCGGAAAACTGACCTTATCTTCGCTGCGTTGCAATCCAAGTACATAGAGCAAGGGTAGATAATGTTCGGGTGTAGGAACAGCACGTCTGCCATCAGCATCCATGGCATTGAGCGCTGTCAAGGCGGCATGCTCCCCCGCCAAAATGGCGGCCCTCACCTTCTGGTCAAATCGCACAGCCCAGTCGTAGGGGGCTGCTGTTTCTTCCCAAAGCATGACACCTAGATGGTGCACGATGTTCCCGCTGCCCAGGATGAGTACCCCTTCATCTCGAAGGGGGGCAAGGCGCTGGGCGAGTTCGTAATGAAACCGTCCATCGCTTCGCGAATCGATGGAAAGTTGTATGACCGGAATGTCCGCATCGGGGTACAGATGTTTCAGCACGGACCATGCTCCATGGTCCAGCCCCCATGCTTCATCCTCGCGCACTGGCAATGGAGCAAGCAGCTTGGCGACGCGTCGGGCCAGTTGAGGATCGCCGGGACAAGGGTATCGGACTTCATACAGGGCTTTGGGAAACCCGCCAAAATCATGGATCGTGCGTGGTTGCACCATGGCTGTGACCGCAGTCTCGGGGATGAACCAATGAGCAGAAATCACGAGAATGGATTTAGGTCGTGGCAGCGTTTCCCCCAGGGTTTGCCAGATTTCGGTGTAGCGGTTGCGTAGGAGGGCGTACATGGGATTGCCATGTCCAAAGAACAGGGTGGGCATGACCATTTTCATCAGGCGATTCTAGAGGGCTTGCAATTTTTGGGATACTGTATAAAAATACAGTCATGGAGGATGCGATGAGCCCATTGACCCCAAGACAGCAGCAGATTCTAGACTGGATTCGCCAGCATATGGAGGAGGCGGGACTCCCCCCCACCCGGGCTGAGCTCTGCGAGGCCATGGGGTTTCGCTCGCCCAATGCTGCCGAAGATCATCTACGTGCCCTGGCTAGAAAAGGAGCGATTGAACTTCTACCGGGATCTTCCAGGGGGATTCGCCTGACAGACCTCGGAGGGTTGCCCTTGGTGGGCCGCGTCGCTGCGGGGTGCCCCATTCTGGCTGCTGAACATATCGAAACTCATTACCGTGTGGACCCCCAGATGTTCCGGCCACAGGCCAACTACCTATTGCGTGTGCGTGGCGAGAGCATGCGCGACGCGGGTATTTTGGACAATGATCTTCTTGCCGTTCATCAAACTGCAGTGGCCAGGAATGGCCAGATTGTTGTGGCGCGGATCGGAGAGGAGGTGACGGTGAAGCGATTCCATCAACACGGCCAGCATATCGAACTGCGCCCTGAAAACCCTGATTTTGAGCCCATCCTGCTGGATCTCCGGAAAGACCCGCTGGTCATAGAGGGATTGGGCGTTGGTATTATTCGATCTGAATGGAGTATCTGACCATGCTATCCCTGATTCATTCCTTTGTGTCCTTGACAGACGGCTTGCGGCGGCTCTTTTACCCTCACAGGATTAAAAATCCCGCCAAACCCTCCGACTTCGCAACAGTATATGCATTTCCAACGGCGTTTCAATCGTGGCCCGTGGGGGTTACTGAGGTGATTGCCTCAGGTGAGCAAGAACTGGTCGCGCTAATGCCCTTTTTGGCTGGCATGACGCGGCAAAGGAAGTGGATTGTATTGGTGAGCCCTCCATATATCCCCCAAATGGCTCGCCTGATTCAAGCGGGGATCGATCCAGCACGCTTCATGATTGTCCGGGCCAGGTCGAATGAAGGCAAATCCTGGGCAGTGCAACAGGCACTTCGTAGCCATGATTGTGGTGCGGTATTGTTCTGGTCCCAACCTCTGGAACCCCGTCGGCGAATTAGCCTGGAGGTCGCCGCCATAGAAGGAAAATGTTCTTGTATTAGTTTCATTGAACATTGTAATACATTGATTAAAACAGAAAAAGCGGCTTAATGTTTAGATGGTTACTTAGGTTGTCCTCAATGGATTGAACCCCATAAAAAAGCCCCTCCGGCGAGGGGTTTTTTTATGGGGGATTGCCCACTGCTTCCGGGTGACTCAGGATTCAGAACGGTTATGCGTTTCTACCTGAACCAAAGGACCTGTCTCCGCCATGCTTGTCGGACGCGGGCGCGGTATGCGTCGCTGCGCCGGGGGTTGCACTTGTTCGGGCATGGGCTCAGCACTTGTTGCTTTGCGCGTTTGTACCAGCACCAACCCGCTTTCTGCCGGCACTTCAAGTGTGGCTGTGTCTAACGATGTTGCCGGGGCAGAGACCGGCTGTTGTCCCGCTGCTGGTTCTGGCGCGACAACCACCAATTCAGGGGGAACCATGGGAGCTACAAGGATCTCAGGTACTGATGGGGGCGAGTCTGGAACAGACAAGGGCATATCAATGGCTGCTGCAACCAGATTCAGTTCGGCTTGAGGCTGGCGAGATTCCTGATACTCTCCCGAGGTCTGGATATCATCAAAGGGCTCCGTACGGCTTCTGCGGCGTTGACGCGAATTTCGAAGAGCGGTTTGGTCTTCGGTTGACGCAGGCGTGTTGATGTCTCCTGCAAGCTTTTCGTCACTGCGTTCGAAAGTCGGCGTTATAGCCCCATTGAAAGTACGTCCTCCACGTTCACGCCGACCACCGCGACGGCCCCGGCGGCTTCTACTCCCTTCACGAGGAACGGGAAGTCCTTCGCCTGGTGCCGTGATTGCAGCCGTCACGGGGGCCGGGGTGGCTTGGCCCATGCTATCAGGGGCCAGTAACTCGTTGGGCTTTGGTTCGCGTTGCTGAGGCCGTTGTTTTGGCTGGCCGCGGCTTTCATTGCGTTGGGCCCGTTCACCGGTGTTTGGGGTTCCCTCCCGCGTCTCATTACGTGATCCGCGGTCGCGTCCGCCGCGAGAGCGGCGCCGCTCGTTTTGCTGGTCACCGCGTTCCCGACGTGCTGGCGTAGCCGGAGGAACCGCTGGTACGTTTTCGGAAGTAGTGCCGGGATTACCCTTGATCCACCCCAAAATGGTGCCTATAAAGGATTTGCGCCCCCTTTCGTGGTCAACCCGAGGGCTGGTAGTTGGCGCATACGTTGGCTCGGCGCGCACTGGTGCAGGTTGTTGGGGCGTAATTCCACGCACTGCGGCAACCGGTTTGAGCGGGGTGGGGCTTTCTGCGCGGGGCTTGAGATCGTTGGCTTCTTCAGGGACTTCAACCAACTGATAGCTGGTTTCAGTCAATTCCATCTGGTTAGCCTCGTCATGTCGGATGCGCAACACTGAATAATTCGGGGTTTCCAGGTGAATATTGGGAATCAACATCACATGTACTTTGAGACGGGCCTCTATGGCATAAATATCAGCGCGCTTTTCGTTCAGGAGGAAAGTTGCCACATCAACGGGCACTTGGGCACGAACGATGGCTGTGTTTTCCTTCATGGCTTCTTCCTGAAGGATCCGCAGAATATGCAACGCAGAGGATTCTGTATCGCGGATGAAACCCGTGCCGTGACAGCGCGGGCATGCGGTGTGGCTGGTTTCTCCCAAGGAGGGCTGAAGCCGTTGACGGGAAAGCTCAAGTAGCCCAAAGCGTGAAATTTTACCGGTTTGAACACGGGCCCGATCATAATGTAGGGCGTCACGCAGCCGGTTTTCCACATCGCGCTGATTACGGGTACTTTCCATATCGATAAAGTCAATGACGATAAGGCCACCCAGGTCACGCAGTCTGAGCTGACGGGCAATTTCTTCTGCTGCTTCCAGGTTGGTATTCAGGGCGGTTTGCTCGATATCCGCACCACGTGTGGCTCTGGCCGAGTTGACATCGACTGAAACCAGGGCCTCAGTGTGGTCAATCACAATGGCCCCGCCCGAAGGTAGGGTTACTTCACGTCGGTAAGCAGTTTCGATTTGATGTTCAATCTGGAAGCGTGAAAACAGTGGTACATCATCATGGTAAAGCTTGACTTTATGGACATTGGCCGGCATGACGTGACTCATGAACTGGAGCGCCTGCTCGTATATGGATTCTGTATCAAACAGGATTTCGCCGATGTCTGGTTGAAACAGGTCACGAATGGCGCGAATCACCAAGCTCCCTTCCTGGTAGATCAGGAAGGGGCCATTTTGACCATGGGATGCCGCCTCTATGGCGTTCCAGAGCTGGAGCAGATAATTGAGATCCCATTGCAGTTCTTCGACCGATCGGCCGATACCCGCGGTACGGGCAATCAAAGACATGCCACTGGGCACCTCAAGTTGGGCCAGGACATCGCGCAATTCGGCGCGTTCGTCGCCTTCGACGCGACGGGATACGCCACCGCCACGCGGATTATTGGGCATCAGGACCAGATAGCGACCGGCCAGACTGATGAAGGAGGTTAAGGCGGCGCCTTTGTTGCCGCGTTCATCCTTATCAACCTGGACAATGAGCTCCTGGCCTTCTTTGAGCAGGCTGGCAATACGGCTACGGGAAAACTCCCCATCTTCGTTTTGCAGGTAGGTGCGAGAGATTTCTTTAAAGGGTAAAAAACCGTGGCGATCTGTGCCGTAATCTACGAAAACCGCTTCGAGGGAGGGTTCCACTCGCGTGATGACGGACTTGTAGATGTTGCTTTTGCGTTGCTCCTTGCCGGAGTATTCAATGTCGAGATCGATCAGTTTTTGACCGTCGACAATAGCAACCCGGAGCTCTTCTGAGTGGGTTGCGTTAAACAGCATGCGCTTCATAGTGGACCCCCGCGCGCCTGGGCTTCGGGAGGACAAAACCGAACTACGCTCGCGCATTGGGCGCGGGCAGGAATAAAGTTATAGGGCCTTCAAGTGACCAAAAATGTCAGACTCTCTATTCGATGGCTTAATCGGTATTGTCGTCATCACCCTGCTTAGGCAGGGTGGAAAAATCAGATGATGCTTTCAGCGCGCAACTAACTTACTATCGCTACTTTTTGGTGAGCGAAATTAACCGATTGTGACTGATCGTCAATCGCCCGGAAATTTGCCGGGATGGTTCCCAGGATGTCACTCTGATCCGGGGTTATCGAGTCATCTCGGGACGGGTGATGTTGACCCAGATCTCCAGGCCGCTTAATGACGCGACCTCTAATAGACTCAATAGCTTACGATTATAAATTAAATGCCCTCATTGCGCAAAACTTCTGTTATTTGGGAAGAAATCGATGAAGATGCTGACAATCAGCGCA
>JAGWPH010000183.1 GCA_028870615.1 Betaproteobacteria bacterium | reverse complement strand
GGTTGGGCAACGGCGCCGCCAGACAATCACAAAAAGGGCAACGATCTTTCAGGGCATCACGTAGATTGCCACAGTCAGGACAAATCCCCATCAACTTGCGGACTTCCATGCCTCCATAAACTCCTTCCAGTGCTGCCCCTCCATGCCCGCGATAGTGGCACGAATGAAATCCAGCTCGTCCTGATACTGGGCTGGGGTCAGTTGCCCGCGCACCAGCTGGAAACGAGCGTAGAGAAGATACGTGTTGAGTACATCGGTTTCGCAGTAGGCGCGGATGCCGGCAAGGTTGCCGCCCTGATAGGACTGCCAGACGGCACTGCCATCCATGCCCAATTTACCGGGGAAACCGACCAGCTTGGCCAGCGCATCAAGCGGCGCATTGGCCCGGTTGTTATAAAGCGCTAAAACATCCATCAAATCCAGATGGCGGGGATGATAACGAGACAGATAGTTGTTCCACTTGAAGTCTTTATCGTCCTCTCCCATATCCCAATAGCGCGCAGCGGTGACGCCATGGACAAGCGCCCGGTAATGCAACACCTGAGCGTCGAAACCTTTACCGTTCCATGACACCAGTTGAGGCGTGTATTTGTCCACCCCATCGTAAAAGCGCTGAATGATGCTGGATTCAGAATCTTCGACAGCACCCAGTGTCCATACCCTGAAACCGTCCCGGCTGCGCAGGGCACAGGAAATGCACACGACCCGTTGCAGGTAATGGGGCAAGAAATCAGAACCGGTTTTTTCGCGCCGCTCGGCAAATGCTTTTTCGGCCACTTCGGCATGGGGCGTTGCCGGATCAAGATTGTGGAGCCGGATCAGGCCGTCACAGTCGGGAATGGTCTCAATGTCGAAAGCCAGTACCGGAATCATGCCGGATAGACTCCCGTGGAAAGATAGCGATCGCCACGATCACACACGATATGGACGATCACGGCATGTTGGACTGTTTTCGAGATCTGCAGCGCGGCCCAGCATCCTCCGCCCGAGGAGACCCCAGCAAAAATGCCCTCTTCCTTGGCAAGACGGCGCATGGTGTCTTCAGCATCAGGTTGGGTTACCTCCAGCACCTGATCCACCCGGCGACGATCAAAGATTTTTGGCATATAAGCTTCCGGCCATTTGCGGATACCGGGAACATTAGCGCCTTCAGCCGGATACACTCCCACAATTTGTATGGCCGGATTTTGTTCCTTGAGGTAACGCGACACCCCCATGATGGTTCCCGTTGTCCCCAAAGTGGCTACAAAATGGGTGATCTTTCCCGCCGTATCGCGCCAGATTTCCGGGCCCGTGGTTTCGTAATGAGCCAGCGGGTTGTCCGGATTGTTGAACTGGTCGAGAATAACGCCCTCCCCGGCATCGTGCATCTTCTGTGCGAGATCACGTGCTGCTTCCATCCCGCCCTCCTTGGATACCAACAGGATTTCAGCCCCCAGGGCGCGCATGGTTTGGCGCCGCTCGATACTCAAATGTTCCGGCATGATCAGCACCATACGATATCCACGCAAAGATGCCGCCAGTGCCAAAGCGATTCCGGTATTTCCGCTGGTGGCTTCAATCAGGGTATCGCCTGGCGTGATGTCACCGCGCGCTTCGGCACGCTTTACCATGGACAGGGCCGGCCGGTCCTTCACTGAGCCCGCCGGATTGTTTCCTTCCAGCTTGGCGTAAACCTGATTGGAGGTGTTGCCGGGCATGTGCCGCAACAGGACTAACGGCGTATCGCCGATGCACCCTTCGATAGTTTTGATCATGCGCAAAACTTTAGCACAGATCAATCGCCTCCAGCATCATCAATGGCGGCCCCTGGGCAGTGGCGCGGGCTTCGTTCCGGAAGTCGCTGCAACCGCTACGGGTTTTCCTGAAATGGAGATTTCGGGCCCGATGCGCGCAACGGTCTTGGCTCCGAAGCCCTTGACTTTGCGCAAATCGGCAACGGATCGAAAAACCCCATTTTTGGCACGGTAAGCGAGAATGGCCTTGGCTTTGATCGGGCCGATGCCCTTGACGGTACGCAATAATTTCTCGTCAGCGCTATTAATATCCACTACTGCCCAGGCTTGCCCCAGCAAGACAAAGCTTGCCACCCATGCCAGCAGCAGCCGACGGAACACAGACCAGGACAAGCGGCGTGACGTTGCAGCATTCATGACAACCTCCACATAAAAAAAGGGCCATGAAGAGCCCCCTGGAGAATGCAGAATGGATCCGCTTAACGGATCGTCGCTCCAGTCATCCAGGCCACATAGCGAGCAACACCTTCGGTGACATCCAGAAAAGGCCGGTCATAACCCGCTTCCAGAAGGCTCTTCATGTTGGCCTCAGTGTAGCTTTGGTACTTTCCCCTCAAGGCGTCGGGAAAGGGAATATATTCGATCAATTCTTGCGCCTGCATATCCTGCAAAGTCAGTTCGTCTTCTCCCTTGGTGGCGCGAATGGCGTTGATGGTGGCCACGGCCACGTCGTTGAAAGTGCGGCTCTGCCCGGTACCCAGATTAAAGATGCCGGAAATTTCGGGCTGTTCCAGAAACCACAGATTGGCCTTAACCACATCTTCCACAGAAATGAAATCGCGCCGTTGCTCGCCATGGGCATACCCGTCGCTCCCCTCAAACAGGCGGATCCTGCCCTTCTCCACATACTGATTGAAAAAATGGTATGCCACCGAAGCCATGCGTTCCTTATGCTGCTCGTGAGGTCCATACACGTTAAAGTAGCGCAACCCTACGCAAGGCGCGGTAAGCCCGACCTCCTGCGCACGCTGTCGAAAATACTGATCGAAAGCCAGTTTGGAATACCCATAAACGTTGAGCGGGCTTTCACAAGCCGGCTCCTCTCTGAACTGGGTGTTTGATCCGTAAACTGAAGCGGAGGACGCATAGACCAGCGGGATTTCGCGTTCCTGGCAGTAGCGAAAAACTTTGCTGGTGTAACGAAAATTGTTATCCATCATGTAACGACCATTGTGTTCCATGGTGTCTGAACAAGCGCCCTGATGCAGCACGGCCGAAACCTCCTGATCCAGCGAGTCCGATTCGATCAGCGCCAGGAACTCCCGCTTGTCGAGGTAGTCCGCAATGGTGCAATTTGCCAAATTTTTGAATTTGCCAGACCTTTCCAGGTTATCCACGGCCAGGATACTGGTGACCCCACGCCGGTTGAGTTCCTTTACGATGTTGGCGCCAATAAATCCGGCTGCGCCGGTGACGATGGTAACCATGCTTATTGTTCCTGCAATGTCTTGTTCACAATGACTGCCGCAATTCGTCCCGGCTGATCACAGCCGTGCCCAGTTTGCCCACCACGATGCCAGCCGCCCGGTTGGCCAGGCGAACAGCATCCGGCATGCTGATTCCGGAAGCGAGCGCTACGCCCAAAGTGGCAATGACGGTATCACCGGCTCCACTGACATCATAGACTTCTTGAGCGTGTGTGGGTTCATGCGTCACCCGGCCCGGTTGATACAGGGTCATCCCTTCCTCACTGCGGGTCACCAGCAGCGCCTCGAGATTCAGCTCAGCGCGCAGTTTTTCCGCTTTGGCGGCAAGTTCCATGTCACTTTTCCAGGAACCAGCAACCTGGCGAAATTCCGATTTGTTGGGGGTCAGCAACGTGGCACCCCGGTAACGCCGATACTCTTCTCCCTTGGGATCCACCAGTACCGGTTTGCCGGCCTGACGACATTGCTCGATCATGGGCTCGATATGACGCAGACCTCCTTTGCCATAATCGGACAGAATGACCAGATCCACTTGTTCCAGCATGCCGGTAAAACCGCTCAGTTTGGCCAACAGGACTTCATGACTGGGCTGGGTTTCAAAATCAATGCGTAACAATTGCTGCTGGCGCCCGATCACCCGCAATTTGACTGTTGTATCAATGCTGGGGTCGCGATGCAATACAGCCTGCACCCCCTCTGCCCGCAACAGTTGTTCCAGGCGCCGTCCGGGTTCGTCATCGCCACTGACCGACAACAGGTCGCAATGGGCCCCCAGTGCTGTCACACCACGTGCCACATTGGCCGCCCCACCAGGACGTTCTTCGGTTTTCCCCACCAATACCACCGGTACAGGCGCCTCAGGTGAAATGCGGCTCACTTCCCCAAACCAGTAACGGTCCAGCATGACATCGCCCACCACCAAAATGCGGGCAGCCGAAAAATTGTCTAACAGTGCAGCGTTCAGTGCCATCACAATCGTCCAATCCCAAAGTATTCCAGGCCAGCTTCCCTGACCAGCGCAGGCTCATACAGGTTGCGCCCATCATAGATCAGTGGATGGCGCAGAATGGCCTTGATCTCGTTGAAGTCCGGGCTGCGGAATTCTTTCCACTCGGTTGCGATGATCAGCGCATCCGCACCGAGCAGCGCATTTTCAGGCGATATCGCAAAGCGCAGGGAATTTTGTTTGCCATAAATGCGACGTGCCTCGTCCATGGCCACTGGATCATAAGCCGCCATGGTGGCTCCACGCGCGCACAGGCTATCAATCAGCACCCGTGAAGGGGCTTCGCGCATGTCATCGGTATTGGGTTTAAAGGCCAGCCCCCAGAGCGCAAAGTGCAGTCCATTCAAGTTCTCGCCAAAGCGCTTCACGATCTTGTCCGGAAGCACCGATTTTTGCCGCTGATTGACGGCTTCCACCGACTTGAGAATTTTCAGCTCCAGGCCATTTCCTGCAGCCGTCCGCATCAGTGCCTGCACGTCTTTTGGAAAGCAGGAGCCGCCATAGCCGCAACCGGGATAAAGAAACTGATAACCAATGCGCGGATCAGAACCAATGCCCTGGCGCACCCGTTCGATGTCGGCTCCCAGTCGTTCGGCCAGTAGCGCCAATTCGTTCATGAAGGAAATACGCGTGGCTAACATGGCGTTGGCAGCGTATTTGGTCAGTTCGGCAGATTTGATATCCATCAGAATCAATCGTTCGTGATTGCGCTGGAACGGCGCGTAAATTGCGCGCATCACTTCGATGGCATAAGGATCTTCGGCGCCTACTACAATGCGGTCGGGCTTCATGAAATCCTCCACCGCCGCACCTTCCTTCAGGAACTCCGGGTTGGATACCACGCTGAAAGGCACGTTCGCAGCGCGTGCGGTAAGTTCATTCTGAATCGCCACACGCACCTTCTCTGCGGTACCTACCGGCACCGTGGATTTGTCCACAATGACCTTGCGGCTGTTCATGTAGCGTCCGATATTGCGCGCCGCAGCCACCACATGCTGCAGATCGGCCGAACCATCTTCATCCGGAGGGGTACCCACAGCAATGAACTGCACCTGCCCGTAAGCCACGCTTTCGGCAATGTCGGTGGTGAAAGCAAGACGCCCCGCCGCCACATTGCGTTTGACCATGGCTTCCAGCCCCGGCTCATAAATTGGGATACCGCCATCGCGCAGAATGGCAATCTTGTGGGGATCAACGTCAAGACAGAGCACATGGTTGCCTACTTCAGCGAGGCAAACCCCACTCACCAAACCCACATAACCGGTGCCGATAATCGAGATTTTCATGGTTGCGTTATTTCTTGGAGAGAGGCATTGATATGGGCCAGCATGGCCACAGGATCAGCGCTTTGTGTGATGGGGCGCCCAATGACCAGATAATCGGCGCCTGAAGCGATGGCATCCTGTGGAGTGACAATCCGCACCTGGTCATCCTTGGCTGCCCCGGGCAGGCGAATCCCTGGCGTAACCAACAGAAAGGAGGGGAGCAACTGAGCCCGTAGCATGGCCGCTTCGCTGGCTGAACACACGACACCATCCAGTCCGCAATCGCCGGCCAGTTGCGCAAGCCGCGCCACAACCTGGGAAACGGAGCCGATCATGCCGATGCGTTGCAAATCAGATTCAGAAAGACTGGTGAGCACGGTAATCCCGATGAGTCTGGGGCGATACCCAACGTTTGCCTGCTCCAGGGCCTCGCGTGCCGCCTCGAGCATGGCAGGCCCGCCCACGGTATGGACATCCATCATCCATACCCCAAGGCTTGCCGCGGCACGGCAGGCTGCTGCCACCGTATTGGGAATGTCGTGATATTTAAGGTCCAAAAAGACCGAATGGCCTTTCTTCACCAGGTATTCCACAAAGGAATGGCCGGCGGCGGTAAAAAGTTCCTTGCCTACCTTGACGCGACACAACGCAGGATCAAGACGATCCGCAAGCGAAAGGGCTGCGGCTTCTGTCGCCGCATCGAGTGCGACGATGACGGGACGATCCTGCATTACATCCCGCCCCGATTATTGACCGCGCCAGCTGGATCGCCATCCGCATTGCGGCGCGGCGGATAAGTGTCCCAACCGCCACAGGCAGGGCAATGCCAATGAAAGGTGCGCGCCTTGAACCCACATCTGCTGCACTGAAACAGGGACAACCGGCTACTATGCGCATGAACCAGATCGCGCATCAATTGCACATCGGCACGTTGGTCTGGCGTTGCGGTCACGAGTTGGGCATCCAGAAATTTGTCGAGTGCCCCGAGGGATGGGTTGCGATACAACTCGTCGCGTACCAGCCGCAAGGCGCTTTCAGCACCCTCCTCTTCCAATGTGGCCTGAAAGACCACACCAAGCAAATCAAGCGCAGGATAGCGCTGCAGCCATCCGCGTAACAGCGTCAAAGCTTCAGGAATACGGTCCAGTGTACGCATGGATTCAATCAGGGGAGCCGCAATCAAAAATAAATACTCAGGGGCCTGAACCTCAATGCGTTTCCAGATGGCCACGGCCTCATCGTGACGATCTTCCCGTTGGGCCCAGTTGCCCAGCATTACGTTGGCACGCACGCATTTGCGGTTTGCTTCAAGCGCTGCAGCAATCTGGGCGCGCGCCTCCTCCAGACGGGAATGGCTGTATTCCATGGCCGCTCGTTCACAGTAAAAATTTGCCACTTCGCGACGGTAGGCGTCCCCTGTCGCCACTTCCAGGGCTTCAGCCGTTTCGATGGCCTTCTGCCAATCTTTCTCGGTGACGTAGATGTCCAGCAGATATCGCAACGCCGAT
>JAGWPH010000182.1 GCA_028870615.1 Betaproteobacteria bacterium | reverse complement strand
GGCAGGCCGGCATCGGACCGGTAAGCGCCAGCTCCAACCACACCAACCCTTCCGGAAGGCTGTAGGCTGCATTCACGACGGTATCGGTTGCCCACAGCGCTATGAGCGTTCCCCCGCTTTCAGAGACCTGGCGTGCTGCAGCGATCCACTGTGAGGCTTCCGTCTGGCCACGCCAGACCGGTAGCGGCGCATGCAAGCGGCTGAGTTGCAGGTTAAGGCCAGGGATGGGATTCATTTCAACCTCCCAGCATGAGCGCTGCCTGGTGGTACCAGGCGCTGAGGTAGGGGGGAATATATAGCCCCAGCATCAGGCCCAATCCCAGATGGATGAACACGGGGATCAGGGCGGGGGGATGGGGAAGTGCCTTCACTGTGGTCTCTCCAAACACCATGGGTTGAACCCGGGCAAACACCGAGGCAAATGCCACGCCAAGCGCCAGTAACAGGAAAGGAGTGGCCCAGGGCTGCTCACGCATGGCCGTGGTGAGAATCAGAAATTCGCTGGCAAACACTCCAAACGGGGGTAATCCCAGAATGGCGAGCGACCCCAGCATCATGCCCCAGCCGACGGCGGGACTGACCTTGATCAACCCGTGGATATCTTCCATGACCTGCGTACCGGCTTTTTGGGTGGCATGCCCTACCGTAAAAAAGATGGCAGACTTGATGAGCGAGTGTACCGTCATATGAAGCAGGCCAGCAAAATTGGCAATGGGCCCTCCCATGCCGAAGGCAAACGTGATGAGTCCCATATGCTCGATCGAAGAGTAGGCAAACATGCGTTTGACATCTTTTTGCCGGGACAGAAAAAATGCGGCCACTACCACGGAGAGCAGGCCAAATCCCATCATCAACTGACTGGCCAAAGCGCTATGGAGCGCGCCATCCGTCAGCACTTTACAACGCAGGATGGCATACAACGCCACATTGAGCAGCAGGCCGGAGAGTACGGCCGAGACGGGCGTGGGGCCTTCGGCGTGGGCATCGGGAAGCCAGTTGTGTAACGGAACCAGTCCGACTTTTGTGCCGTAGCCGATGAACAGGAAAGCAAAGGCCAGCGTGATGATGTCCGGATCGAGGGAACCCTTGACAGCATTGAGGCTGGTCCACAGCAAGGCGCCGCTTTCGGCAACGATAAGTTTCTCGGCGGCCATGTACAACAGCACGGTTCCAAATAATGCCTGGGCAATTCCGACGCCGCAAAGAATGAAATATTTCCAGGCAGCTTCCAGACTGGCCGCTGTGCGATAGACGCTAACCAGCAGTACCGTGGTCAAAGTGGCCGCCTCCATGGAGACCCACAGGATGCCCATATTGTTGGTCATGAGGGCCATCAGCATGGTAAAGCTGAACAGTTGGTACATGCTGTGATACAGGCGCAAGCGGGATGGTGTCATTTTTCCATGGGCCTGTTCCACTTTCATGTAGGGGCGGGAGAAGACGGCAGTGGTGAGGGCCACGAAAGCAGTCAGGCTGACCATGAATACATTGAGTGAGTCGATGAAGAACTCATGATTCAAGGCGAACAGCGGGCCCTCCGCAATGACTTGAACGGTCAAGGCGCAGGAAGCAATGAACGTTCCCAGACTGAAAACGACGTTGGCCTCGCGAGCAACGTCGCGGTGCCCGATAAACCCCAGGATGATGCTGCCGAGCAACGGAAATCCCAGCACCAGGAGAAGCAGGTTCAATTCAGTCTTCCTTCAGTTTTTCGAGATGCCGTATGTCCAGGCTGTCAAACTGCTCTCTGATGTGGAACATGAACACTCCCAGAATCAGGATGCCTACCAATACGTCCAGCGCAATACCCAGTTCGACCACCATGGGCATACCATAGGTCGCGGCCGTGGCAGCAAAAAACAAACCATTTTCCATTGAAAGAAAACCGATGACCTGGGGAACCGCTTTGGATCGCGTGATCATCATCATGAAGGACAGCAAGATACAGGCTAATGCAATACCCAATGTGCCACGTGCAATGGTGGAAGACATTTGGGAAATGGGCTGGGCCAGATAAAAGGAGAACATGACCATCACGATGCCAATCAGCATGGTCATGGGAATGTTGATAAGCATCTCCACATCCCAACGGACGTTAAGGCGGTCGATGACACGATGCAACAGCGACGGAATCAGGATGACTTTCAATACCAGGGTGATGGCTGCCGAGAAATACAGGTGAGGCTGATTCGTGACAAATCCGACAATGGCTGTAGCGGCCACCAGAGTGGCACCTTGCATGGTATACAAATAGATCAGGGACAGGATCCGGCGTTGGGCGAGCATGGAAAATGCCAGCATCAACAGAATGGCGGCCAGCAGATTGATGAATTGTGAGATGAAGGCGGTCATCTCAAATCCCCAGAAGAATATTGACGAGCATGCCGATCACGGCCAGCAAAAACGCTGTGGCCAGAAACTCCGGAACACGGAAAATACGCATCTTGGCGCTGACGCTTTCCAGAATGGCGAGCAGGGCGCCACCCAGAGCCAGTTTGAAGATCAACGCCGGTAAGGCCAGCAACAAAGCCAGAGGGGACTGCGCGTCCGCAATGCCCCAGGGAAAGAACAGGGCCAGCCCGGCACAGGAGTAGGCAAACAGCTTGAGGCTTGCAGCCCACTCGAGCAACGCCAGATGGCGCCCGGAATATTCCAGGGTGAGCGCTTCGTGAATCATGGTCAGTTCAAGGTGCGTTGCTGGGTTGTCTACGGGAATGCGGGCATTTTCAGCAAGCGAGACCATGGTAAAGGCCACGCCGGCAAAGGCCAGGCTGGGATAAATGGCCAGGTCGCGGTGAGCCAGGGTGTCCACGATGGTGGTTAGTGAAGTGGATTTGGAAAGCAGCGACGCCGAGAACAGCACCATCAATAACGCGGGTTCAGCCAGAAACCCGATCAGCATTTCGCGACGCGCCCCCATCGTCCCGAATGCCGTCCCCACATCCATTGCGGCCAGGGAGATGAACACCCGGGCCAGGGCGAACAGGCCCACCAGGGCGATGGCGTCGGATGCAGGAGACAGCGGCAGGTCGGTGGATAGTGAGGGGATGATGGCGCTGGCCAGAGCCATGCATCCAAAGACAATGTAGGGCGTGACCCGGTACAGGGGTGAGGCATGCTGCGCCAGCACCAACTCTTTGTTGAATAGTTTGTGCAGTTTGCGATAGGGCAGAAACAGGCTCGGGGCCGATTTGTTTTGCAGCCAGGCTCGCCACTGGTTGACCCACCCGATCAGGAGTGGAGCCAGTAACAGCGCCAGAACGATTTCCAGCAGTTGCGAGAAATAGCCCAGGAAGTTCATCGCTTGACCACCATGAGCACGGTAATCAGCGTGACGAAACTGTACAACAGATAGATTGCAATCCTTCCCCGTTGCAACAATCCGATGAGTCGTGCCAGGCGTTCGACGATGCGTGCGATCGGAAGATAAATCCAGTACCAGAAATGGTCGCCGACGCTGACGCGATAATGCGGTCTGGTGTCGAATGGGGTCGGCAACTCCCGCTCGATACGGAAGAAGGGGTCAAAAATCTCGCGAATGGGTTGCCCAAAACCTTCGGCTGTGTCTTGCATGCGTGCACCTTGCCCTGGAAATCCGCAATCCCACGGCGGGGTACGGCGCAGGCGTCCGTGATAGAACAAGCGGACCAGCAGGAAGGCCAGGGCAAAACTGGCGGCGACGCCCAGCAGGAACAGGAGGGGTCCGTAGCTGGCCCGTTCAATGGACACCGGGATCAGCAGCCACTGGTTGCCGGAGACCGTGGCCCCAAGACCGGCCCCGACCAGGGGCCGGGTAACGGCGTCAATGAGTACGATGACGGGAACCGGAAACAATCCAAGGGCCACGCAGCCCGCGACCAGCCAAAGCATTCCGAGGCGTTCCCAAAACCCTGCATCGTGCGCTTGAACCAGTTTTTCTTCGCGTGGTTGACCCAGAAAAATGACCCCGAAAAATTTGACCATGGTATAGCCCGCCAGTGCGACCACCAACGCGATCAATGCAGCGACTACGGGCACCAGCATGTTGAGAAACGAATTGGGCAACCCCGGTGCGAACAAAAAGCTCTGCAGCAGCAACCATTCGGGAATGAAGCCACCCAACGGGGGCAATCCGGCACTGGTCAGTGCCCCGACCAGGGTCATCCAGGCCACCCAGGGCATGAAGCGAATCAGGCCACCCAATTTGCCCAGGCTGCGCTCCCGGGTGGCATGCAGCACGGAACCCGTGGCCACGAACAGCAGACTTTTGAAAAACGCATGGCTGACCACATGATAGAGGACAGCCGTGAGCGCCAAAGCAGCCATGGGGTGCATGCCGTAAGCCGAGAACAGGGCGGCGAGACCGATGCCTGCGATCATCAACCCGATATTTTCTATCGAGGAATACGCGAGCAGGCGTTTCATGTCGACCTGGACTGCTGCAAAAACCACCCCGAACAATGCACTCAACAGACCCAGGGCCAGCAACAGGACCCCCCACCACCAGATCGGGGTGTGTAGAAGATCAAAAGTCACCCGCAACAGTCCGTAAATGGCAGTTTTCAGCATGACGCCGCTCATCAGGGCGGAGACCGGGGAAGGGGCGGCAGGGTGCGCCTCGGGCAACCAGACATGAAGCGGTACGATTCCGGCCTTGGCGCCAAAACCGAACAGTGCCAGCAGGAAAGCCAGAGAGGCCCAGAAAGGCGCGAGGTGCTGGGCCCTCATATTGGCAAAGGTATAGTCACCGGTGTTGGCTTGCAGAACGCCGAAGCACAACAGAATGCCAATGGCGCCCACATGGGCCAACAGCAGATAAAGGTATCCGGCGCGCCGGATTTCGGGAATGCGATGGTTGGCAATAACCAGAAAGAAGGACGACATTGCCATGGTTTCCCACATCACCATGAACACATAGGCATCATCGGCCAGTACGACCAGCACCATGCTGGCCAGAAAAACATGATATTCAAGACAGAGCAGGCCGGGTGGAGTGCCTTCCCCTTTGCGGAAGTAGCCTGCAGCAAATGCGGAGATTCCCGCTGAAGCGGCACCGATAACCATCAGAAAAAATGCAGCCAGGCTATCAAGCCTGAAGTGAAATGGAAGCGTGGGCAATCCGATGGGCAGTATCGCCACTTCCGGAGTGCCCGTGGCGGCAATCCATGCAAAGCCAAACAGGGAAAGTCCGACGAGTCCCCCCGCGGGGAACAGCAAGCGTGCCACCAGTGTCAGACGTCGCAACGCGATGACCCCAGCCACTCCAATCAGCAGCCACGCGGCGACGATTCCAAAAATCCAGTCCAGAGGCATTGTCTTGTTGACTGTCCTTCTGTTAATGTTGCTCTAGACTGTAAATTACATTGTACTAGGGCATGGTTGCAATTATAATTTG
>JAGWPH010000181.1 GCA_028870615.1 Betaproteobacteria bacterium | reverse complement strand
GCCATCCCGGACCCAGTCGACAGCAAACCCGGACTGGCGCAAACCGACCATCAGGCCGTCGCCAAGGGAAGGATCATCTTCGACCAGGAGAATACGCATATAATCATTTTATCAGCTTGCCAAAATCCATCCCGCCAAGGCAACCCAGACCAGAAGTACCATGGCTGCAAAGGGCCGTGTGGAGCGAATGGCTTCGTTCGCGTTGCCTTGCTTGATGCCGGTTAGCATGGCGCGAACGAGGTTTTCACGGTGCATCCAGCTGCCCGAAATTACGCCAATCAGGTGGACAACGACAACGGCAAGCATTGACGATGCCAGGCCTTCGTGAAAATCCTTCAGCCAGTCGCCTCCGAGCTCGTTGTAGGCTGCCCAGCCCGATATACCGCTTAATAGGCCCAGGGTAAGCAATAACAGGATGGCCCAGCCCCCTGCAGGATTGTGCCCGGTGTGATGTTCGGGCTGCCGTTTCAAAAGGCTGGTCACATAGCTACCAACCACTTTCGGTCCGTGCACAAAATTGGTGAAGCGGGCATGGCGCGATCCCCAAACCCCCCAAACCAGGCGGAAGGCAGCAATGGCCAAAACAACCGCGCCGGATACTACATGCACCAGACGAAAGGTTTCGCTTTCCGCAGTGAGCCAAGCAACGGCAAACCCACCGGCCATCAACCAGTGACCAATACGTACCGGCCAGTCCCAGACCAATATCTTTTTCATGGTTCAATCCCCACGCAGTTCAGGTATGGCAATATCGTGTTCGCTGAAAACCCCCTTTGATGCGCCACGATGGCAAGCTTCACAGTTTGCTGCTGATTTGATGCGCGGGTCACGCCAGAATTTAGCCGGTATTTCACCATGCTTCCTAATAAAATAGGGTGTCTGGCTGATCCTTGCAGGTTGCGCGGAAATACCTGGCTTCCAGACATTTCCGGCATTGCGTTCGAGGAAGGCGGATATTTCCTGTTTCTGCGGTATACCCAACGAAGCATCCGTTCCGTAGTGCTGATCCAACCTTTCCATCACGCGTTTCCAGTCGCCAGCCGAAAGCAGAGCGGGTGGATAGGCCATGTGGCAAGACGCGCATTCTGCCTGGTAGCTTTTCGGTGCATTGGGTGGCAAAGGAATGCGTTCGGCCAGTGCGGGTAAAGCAATGCTCAGGGAAAGAAGAAGAGCGAGGTTTTTCATATCAGCGTACCTCGCTTAAGTATGCAATCAAATCAGCTTTTTCATTTGGGGTGCAGGCGCGTCCCAGAACCTCTTTGCAATTGCGGCCAAACCATTTCTCTACTTTGGCTGAGTCGGTAAAGCGTTCTGGATTTACTGCCACAGCCATTGGCTGGATTATCTTTCCAGTGATGGCATGATGTCCCGGGTTAATAGGGTTTTCGGTATGGCAGCTGGTACAGGACGGCATCTTTTCATTTACTGTATTTTTTTGTCTGAATACAGCCTCCCCCCTGACAGCATTGCCCGTCGGTGCATACATCTTAAGAATTTGCTGGGGAGTTTCAGCGTGTGATACCAGGCTGACCAGAATCAGGCCTAAAGCGGCGGTTGTTTTCATCGGATCTCCATGAGTGACTATGGAGACCAGTTTAAAAAGTAAAAATTAACGCCCGATTACCTCAACCTTAATCCTGGCTTACTTCAGTCAGAACGCTTGCATTGCCAAGCATTCTCCATATCACTTAACCTGCCCCCCTGGCCAAATCCAATCCGGAGCTCCCATGAATGCATTGGCCTATTTTCGAGTGATCACCGCCACTCTGCCCTCCACCGCATTCCTCAGGCCGTACCCTTCTTCCAGGCCCTACCCAGCCCCGACAAGCGCTACCTTATCGGTTCCCGAAGCCGGGCACATGATGATGTTCCAGAAAGGACGCCAAAAGCTTCAGCGCACTGTCATCGATTTCCTCAACGAATGATGATTCCGCCTGTTGGGCGCTACCATGGAACAGGATTGTGGGTCATGGCGACCAGAACGATGTACAAAAATACTGCTTGCGCTGCCAGCCAGGCAAAAAAACGCATGGTTTTATTCATGCCTTTGCGCAATGCGACAAATCCAAGTCCGATATACAGTAGCAGGCCGATAACCTTGGCAGTCAGCCAGGCATCTATAAACGGATATTGATGGATGGTGAGGGCCAGTGCAATCGCACTGATGAGCAATAACGTGTCAATGACGTGTGGCACAATTCTGGTCCATCGTTTTTGCAGGATGACCGACCCATTCCAACTCCAGATCCCCCGTAGAAAAAATAGCGCATAGGTGCTGACAACCAGGAAGACGTGCAGGGACTTAAGTAACAGATAAGTCATTCTTTTACCAGGAAGGGGCTCTAACCCGATTTGCCATCAAGTCTGGGGCGCATCAGTATGGGCCAGTATCGGAATGTGTACAGGCCAAATGCCAAAGCCCACAGCAGCCCGGAAAGCTCGATACTGGCCATATACAAAGAAGGCGATGCAATTCCACCAAAGACGCGAACTATCGACGCGGCTTGTATCAGCAGGAACATGCCAAGCTCAAATCGATCCGCCACCAGGGGCCGTCCGGTGTGGCCACGGGCGGTCCGGGTCATCATACCCAGGGTTAATCCACCAATCGCGCCTACCGTGAGCGCATGGACGGCATAGGATTCGGCCAGCATTCCCAGTGCGGACAAACCGCGC
Organism: Betaproteobacteria bacterium; assembly: GCA_028870615.1. Classification (GTDB taxonomy): domain Bacteria; phylum Pseudomonadota; class Gammaproteobacteria; order Burkholderiales; family Ferrovaceae; genus JAJZRV01. The sequence continues at coordinate 135 of JAGWPH010000181.1, read as the reverse complement.
AAGGCGAGGTATATGACTATCCATGCATAAGCCGCATGAAGTACCCACACCAGCGGTTTGGCCAGGGTACGCCACGGCTTCCAAAGGTATAACCGCACGCCATGCGACAGCACGCAGACCAGCGCAACCATGGCG
>JAGWPH010000180.1 GCA_028870615.1 Betaproteobacteria bacterium | reverse complement strand
TGGAGTTTTCTGCAGCCATAATTGAGTCGCGCCTCTTAAAGGACATGCATTTCCGTTGAAAAACCGTGGATTGTATCATAAAGCCGGAAACAATCCCTCACTTTCCCATCCTGTGCATTGTAAGTTCTTGAAGTAATTGCTTTTCTTCGCCAGTCAGCGATTGGGTCCTGGCCCGCGCCAACAAGGCATCAATGGCACGTGTCCTGGCGAGCCGGTTCAACCGTGTCAACCCTTCGCGAAATAACAACACCAACTGATCCGTTGGACTGGACTCGATGGCAGGAAATTCCCGACGCAACGCTTCCTGGATAAAAGATTCCTCGGGTTGTCCCCGAAAATGCTCCATGATCACCGCCAAATTGACAGGACCCTCGTGGTGCCGAACAAAGTCAGCAACAGCCAGAAGCGCCAATTCATCCGGTAGCACCAGCTCTTCACCAGGAAACCCTTCGGTCTCGATCAATTCCGGCTGATGCAGTATACAAGCCAGCAATCGCGCAGCAAGGGAACTGGGGGCGGATCGCAAAATACGTCGCGCAGGGTTGAACCGTGCTGCAACGGGCGCGTGTCCCATCAATGTCTCCACATCCTGGCGCTCTACTTGTGCCAGCGCACCAATCCGGTTTCTCAACAACAGCGACAGTGCCGGCGCCGTAATTTGCGCCAAGCTGCTTTTGGCTGCCTGCAAAAATTGCGCTCGTCCCTCGGCGCGGGTCATGTCGACGCCACGCAACAGGGTCTCCAGCAAAAACTCCGAGAGTGGGGTGGCCTGCTGCAACAATCGTTCGAAGGCCTCGCGACCCTGCTGCCGCACATAACTGTCCGGATCCTCATTCTCCGGCAGAAACAGAAAGGACACCTGCTTGCCATCCACGAGATGAGGCAATGCCACTTCAAGGGCACGCTGAGCGGCATTGCGGCCGGCCTGGTCACCGTCAAAGGAAAAAACCACCTGATCCGCCATGCGCAACAGCTTCTGCACATGAACTGCCGAGGTCGCTGTACCCAACGTCGCCACCGCATATTCCACACCGGCCTGTGCCAGCGCCACCACATCCATGTAGCCTTCCACGACCACAACACGATGATGGTCGCGAATGGCCCTCCGTGCCTGAGTCAGGCCATACAGTTCGCGGCCTTTTTCGAATAGCGGCGTTTCCGGAGAGTTGAGATACTTCGGCTCGCCCGCACCAATGACCCGCCCGCCAAAACCAATTACCTCACCCCGGCTGTCCAGAATCGGGAACATCACGCGCCCTCTAAACCGGTCATAGCGCTTTCCTTCATCACCATCGATGACCAGCCCAGCCTCAACCAATTGCCGCGCTTCATAATCCGTGAAGGCGGCGGACAGGGCGCGCCATCCGTCCGGTGCATAACCCAGGCCAAACCGCGCCGCAATGGCGCCTGTCAGCCCGCGCCGCTTGAGGTACTGAATAGCGGGTTCGGAACCTTTAAGCTGTACCCGATAAAAATCTGCGGCGCGCCGCAGGACGTCCCCCAAATTGAGGCGTGCTTCGGTCCGGGCGGTTTGACTTGCGTGTTCAACGGGAACGTCCAGCCCAACCTGCTGCGCCAATTCGTGAACAGCATCCACAAAATTGGCGCCAGTGTACTCCATGATAAAACCCAATGCCGTGCCGCTGGCACCACACCCAAAACAGTAATAAAACTGCTTTGCGGGATTGACAGAAAATGAGGGGGTTTTTTCCGCGTGAAAAGGGCAACGGGCCACATAATTGGTGCCGGCCTTTTTGAGTGGGACATACCGTTCGACAGTATCGACAATGTCGATCCGACCAAGCAGTGTCTGAATGAAATCGCGTGGGATCATTCGCCGGTGTCAAATTTGAAAAGTCCCCGCAGGGACTCAATCCGCCCGGATACGCTTAGCGCACACCCAGGCGGGCCTTGACCAGGCCCGAGACCTGCCCCATGTCCGAACGGCCTGCCAACTGTGGTTTCACCAACGCCATGACCCGGGCCATATCCTGCATCCCGGCGGCTCCAGTGTCCCGAATGGCCTGTTCAACAATGGCTGTCACCGCCTCCACCGACAACGCCTGGGGCATGTACTGCTGCAGTACCGAAACTTCAAATTGCTCCTGCTGGACCAGATCTTGCCGACCTGCCGCTTCAAACTGCGTGATGGAATCCCTGCGCTGTTTGAGCATTTTATCCAGGATGACCAAAACGGCCGGATCATCCAGTTTGATTCGTTCATCCACTTCTTTTTGCTTGAGTGCCGCCAAGATCAGCCGAATGGCATTGAGGCGCCCGGTTTCACGGGCACGCATGGCGGACTTCATGTCTTCTGTGATGCGTTCTTTCAGATTCATATGCTTGGGAAGGCCTTAGCACCCCCCCTGCTCACACAGGGAATCAATACAGCTTGGGGGGCAACATTTGGCTACGCAGGCGCTTGTAACGACGCTTTATGGCAGCAGCCAATTTGCGCTTACGTTCGGCGGTTGGCTTTTCGTAGAATTCGCGGGCGCGAAGTTCAGTCAGCAAACCGGTTTTTTCCACTGCCCGCTTGAAGCGGCGCAGGGCAACATCAAAAGGCTCGTTTTCTTTTACGCGGATGTTTGGCATTCAAACCTCTAAATCGACAACATGGTCGGTCGGAAAAGTCGTGGATTATAGCAGGATATCCGTGGGTTTGTCACTGGGCTGTTAGAATGGCTTTCCCCGACATTGGAGCCTCCAAGAATGCTGGTGCTGGGCATCGAATCCTCCTGCGACGAGACAGGTATCGCCCTCTATGACACCCAGGCCGGGCTGCTGGCCGATGCCCTGCATTCCCAGATCGCATTGCACGAAGCCTACGGCGGTGTGGTGCCAGAACTCGCTTCACGCGACCACGTGCGCCGGATTGTCCCCCTGATTTATCAAACCTTGCAGCAGGCCAACAGGACCCTGACCCAGCTGGATGCCATTGCCTATACTGCCGGACCGGGCCTTGCAGGCGCACTTCTCGTGGGGGCATCGGTGGCCGAGTCCCTGGCCCTGGCCCTAAAAATTCCAGCGCTTGGGGTGCATCACCTGGAAGGACACCTGCTTTCTCCGCTGCTGGGAGACGCTCCCCCTGCCTTCCCCTTTGTGGCGTTACTGGTATCGGGCGGGCACAGCCAGTTCATGGCAGTACGAGGAATCGGCCAGTACCAGTTGCTTGGGGAAACTGTTGACGATGCGGCGGGTGAAGCCTTCGACAAGACTGCGCAGTTATTGGGTCTATCCTATCCCGGTGGCCCCGCCTTGTCGCGCCTGGCCGAAAACGGCAATCCTGAGCGTTTTGCCTTGCCGCGACCCATGTTGCAAAGTGGTGACCTCAACCTCAGTTTCAGCGGATTGAAGACGGCTGTCTCTTTGCTGGTGAAGTCCCATCAGCCGGGGGACTACCCCGACATCGCTGCCAGTTTTGAAGCTGCCATCGCCGATGTGCTATGCCACAAGGCGCTGCAGGCGCTGGAGACCACCGGCATGGCGTGTTTGGTCGTCGCAGGGGGGGTTGGTGCCAACCGGCGACTGCGCGCGCAATTGACGGCGCAACTCGAAAAACAGGGGGCTTCGGTAGCCTTTCCACCCTTGCGTCTTTGCACTGACAACGGGGCCATGATTGCCTACGCAGGGGCTTTGCACTTGAAACAGCGCCCTGGCCTGGCCCGTTCTGCCGGGGCTTTCACGATCTATCCGCGCTGGAACCTGCAGGACTACACCCGGGCGGTCTAGATTGCCCCCCCTCCACAGACTTTGCAGTGGGGGTCGCGCGGCAAGCGGATGCGCTGCCATTCCATGGAAAGCGCGTTGAGAATCAGGAGCCGCCCTGCCAGGGATTGCCCCATCCCTACCAACAGTTTGAGCGCTTCAGCCGCCTGAGTCGCTCCAACGATCCCCACCAGCGGAGAGAACACGCCCATCACTGCACAACGCACTTCCTCATCGACGGCAGTTTCAGGATACAGGCATTCATAACAGGGGCTGTCTGCAGAACATGGGTCGAACACCGCAATCTGGGCATCAAAGCGGATGGCTGCCCCAGACACCAACGGCTTGCGATGCTGCACGCAAGCCCGGTTGACGGCATGCCGCGTGGCAAAATTGTCGCTGCAATCCAGCACCACATCCGCTGCGGCCACCTGACGGGTAAGCGCCTTTCCGGAAAGCCTTTCGGGAACAACGACAATGTCCACATCAGGATTGATGGCCAGCAACGACTCACGGGTCGCCTCTGCCTTATTGTGACCCACATCCGACATGCGCAGGGCAATCTGGCGTTGCAGGTTGGTCAAATCGACCGTGTCACCATCGCACAGGGTTATCCGGCCAACACCACTGGCCGCCAGGTACAACGATGCCGGAGAACCCAGTCCGCCGACACCAATCAGCAGAACATGACCCTTCCTGATCTTTTCCTGTCCCTCCACACCCAACTCGTCAAGCAGGATATGGCGGCTATAGCGCAACAGCGCGGCATCATCCATCGATCAGTTGGCCTTGGGCAATTTCCCTTTCAGATAGGCAATGGCCTGGTCCATCTGGTAGTCGGGCTTTTCTTTTCCGTCCTCCAGTTTGGTTTGGGGCTTATGCACAGGCTTCACGACCGGTTCCGGACTTGCCGCAGGCTTGGGCGCTGGTTTGGCCGTTTCGCCCTTTTTGTCAGTGGGATTGGACAAGTGACCTTCGAGGTCTGCTTCGCGAATACCCAACATGGATTCCACGGCATCAGCATCTTCGTGCACCACGACATCCGGCACGATTCCTTTGGCCTGGATGGAGCGTCCGTTAGGCGTAAAGTAACGGGCCGTGGTCAGCTTCAATGCGGTGTTGTTGGACAAAGGCAAAATGGTTTGAACCGACCCTTTGCCAAAGGTCTGAACCCCCATAATGGTCGCTCGATGGTGATCCTGCAAAGCGCCGGCGACAATCTCGGAGGCCGAGGCGGAGCCGCCATTGACCAGAACAACCATCGGGACTTTCTTCGCGCCCGCCGGCAATGCGGCGATGTAATCCACATCAGAGGAGGGGTCGCGCAAATAGTTTTTGGGCGAAACGGTCAAACGCATCTTGGCATCGGGAATGCGCCCTTCCGTGTAGACCACCAGGGCGTCGCGAGGCAGGAAAGCCGCCGAGACTCCCACTGCCGCATTCAGCAGTCCACCCGGATCATTGCGCAAATCCAGCACCAATCCTTTGACCGTACCATTGTTGTCTTTGTAAAACTTCTCGATAGCCGCAGCCAGATCATCACCGCTATGTTCCTGAAACTGGCTGATGCGAATCGAGGCATAGCCCGGTTCGATTTCCTTGAGCTTGACGCTCTTCATTTTGATGACAGCGCGCGTCAGGGTGACCACCAACGGTTTGGGTTCATTCTTGCGCAAGAGCGTCAACGTAATTTGGGTGTCCGGCTTGCCACGCATGTGCTTGACCGCATCATTAAGCGTCATTCCTTTGACTGCAGCATCATCGAGCTTGATGATGAGGTCTCCGGGCTTGATCCCGGCACGTGCAGCGGGCGTATCGTCAATCGGTGAAACAACCCTGACCAGCCCGTCTTCCATGCTCACTTCAATACCCAGGCCCCCAAACTCTCCCTGGGTTCCCGCCTGTAACTCCTTGTAAGCATCCTGGTCCAGATAGGCCGAGTGAGGATCAAGCCCTGCCACCATGCCGGTAATGGCTTCCTTGATGAGTTTCTTGTCTTCGACCGGTTCAACATAATCGCTTTTGATGCGCCCGAACACTTCACTGAAAGTGCGTAATTCTTCAATAGGTAGGGGGCCGGGTGGCTGCGGGCGCTCGGCCACGGCAGAAAAATTAAGCGTCAGGGCAAATCCGATGACTGCCCCCATGACCACCAAACCCACTTTTTTCAATTGCCCACGCATCCTGAATATCCTTATGTAGTACTACGGACGACCCACCCAAGTCATGGGATCGAACGGTTTGCTTTGATAACGAAGCTCGAAGTATAGCCCCGATTCGCTGTTTCCA
>JAGWPH010000179.1 GCA_028870615.1 Betaproteobacteria bacterium | reverse complement strand
GAAGTGATTCGTACCACGCTCCCCAAAGCCAAGGAGCTACGTCGTGTCGCTGAGCCCCTGATTACTTTGGGGAAGGCGCCTTCGCTGGCCAATCGGCGTCTGGCTTTTAACCGGTTGCGCGATCGTGACATGGTGACCAAGCTGTTCAACGAACTCGGCCCACGCTACCAGACCAGAAACGGGGGGTATTTACGTATCCTGAAGTTTGGTTTTCGTCAGGGAGACAATGCACCCATGGCGTTGGTGGAGTTGCTGGACCGTCCTGCAGGTGCCATAGAGGCCGAGAGCGCGCCAGAAGCCTAAGCGGTTTCAGGAATTTTTTAAAAAAACCATCGGATTTTTGCCGATGGTTTTTTTTCGTTCAGAGCCTGCACCATTATAGCGCATTGGGCAATGAGTTATCTTGCAGTACACCCCGGAAAAATCCATTTTTTGATGTAATCAATTGATTTTAATATCATTTATATGACTGCTTAGAAAGTGGCGCAATTCTTGCTCAAATCAAGATCATTTAGGCACAAAATAAAAATAGAACGGCAACATTGGTGCGCAAAATGACCCGCGGAGCGAATTGAAATGAAAAAGATGAAACTGGTGCTGATTGGCAACGGCATGGCAGGGATCCGGACCCTGGAGGAGTTGCTGAAACTTGCACCAGAGCTATATGAAATCACGGTCTTCGGATCGGAGCCTTATCCCAACTACAATCGCATTCTGCTTTCTCCGGTATTGGCCGGTGAGCAGACAGTGGATGAAATTATTCTGAACAGTCTCGAGTGGTATGCCGAAAACGCCATTCGTTTGCACCTCGGCAAGACGGTCACCCAAATTGATCGCATCAAACGCGAAGTCGTCGCTGCTGACGGAACCACGGAGGCTTACGACCGTCTGTTGATCGCTACGGGCTCAACACCCTTCATACTGCCCATTCCGGGAAAGGATTTGCCCGGGGTCATCACCTATCGTGACATTCACGATACCCGGTACATGATCGAAGCGACTGGCAGTTACCATCATGCCGTCGTTATCGGTGGCGGATTGCTGGGGCTGGAAGCTGCCAATGGTCTTAAATTGCGCGGTATGCAGGTCACCGTCCTTCATCTGGCGGATTGGCTACTGGAACGACAGCTCGATCCCGTTGCCGCCCACTTGCTGCAGTTGTCCTTGGAAGCCAAGGGGCTGCAATTCAAGCTCTCCACACAGACGACCGAACTGCTGCCCAATGCGGCTGGCACGCGCGTGGAGGCCGTGCGTTGCAATGACGGCAGCCGGATTCCAGCCGATCTGGTTGTCATGGCTGCAGGCATCCGGCCCAGTACGGCATTGGCCGAAGCCGCAGGGCTTGCCTGCCAACGCGGTATTCTGGTCAACGATACCTTGCAGACCTATGACCCGCGTATCTATGCCGTGGGCGAATGTGCCAACCATCGGGGTATGGCCTATGGGCTTGTCGCACCACTGTTTGAGCAGGCCAAAGTCTGCGCGAATCATCTGGCATTCATGGGAATTGGGCGCTATACCGGATCGGTCACTTCTACCAAGCTGAAAGTGACCGGCGTTGATCTCTTTTCCGCCGGGAATTTCATGGGTGGGGAAGGGATGGAAGAAATCACCTTGTCTGACCCCGTCGGGGGCGTCTACAAGAAACTGGTGTTGAAAGACGATCATCTGGTAGGCGCTTGTCTGTACGGCGATACCGCTGATGGCACCTGGTATTTCAAGTTATTACGCGAGGGCAGAAAAATTTCTGAACTACGTGACAGCCTCATGTTTGGTGAAAACAATATAGGAGACGCCGGTCACGAAGGGCATAACAAAGCCATGGCCATGAAAGATACAGATGAAGTGTGCGGATGCAACGGAATCAGCAAAGGCACTATCATCAAAGCCATTCAGGAAAAGGGCCTGTTTACCCTGGACGATGTGCGCAAGTGCACCAAGGCCAGCAGCTCGTGCGGTTCCTGCACAGGATTGGTGGAGCAGATTCTCATGGCGGTGCTGGGAACGGATTACTCTGACGCGCCCACAAAAAAGGCAGTGTGTGGATGCACGGATCATACCCATGACGAGGTTCGGAAATCCATTCGCGAGCATCATTTGCTGTCGCAGCAAGAAGTTCGGGAATTCATGGAATGGCGCACTCCCAACGGCTGCGCCACCTGTCGTCCGGCGCTCAACTATTATCTTATCTCCACATGGCCCCGTGAGGCGGTGGATGACCCGCAATCGCGGTTTATCAATGAACGCGCTCACGCCAATATTCAGAAGGATGGTTCATTTTCGGTAGTCCCACGGATGTGGGGAGGGTTGACCAACCCTGCCGAGCTGCGCCGGATTGCCGATGTGGCCGAGAAATTCAATGTCCCCACGGTCAAGCTTACTGGCGGACAGCGCATCGATTTGCTGGGCATTCGCAAGGAAGACCTTCCTGCCGTATGGAAAGATCTCGATATGCCTTCAGGCCACGCCTACGGGAAATCCATTCGCACAGTCAAGACTTGTGTTGGTGACGAGCATTGTCGATTCGGCACTCAGTCGTCCATGAAAATGGGCGTGAGTTTGGAGAAGATGTTGTTTGGTATGTATTCCCCGCATAAGGTCAAATTGGCGGTATCCGGTTGTCCGCGCAATTGTGCTGAAGCCGGCATCAAGGACGTAGGGGTTATTGGAGTGGATTCGGGCTGGGAAATTTATGTGGCAGGGAACGGTGGCATCAAAACCGAAGTATCGCAGTATCTGTGTAAAGTCAGGACCGATGAAGAGGTGAAGGAATATTCCGGAGCATTCCTGCAACTGTATCGCGAAGAAGGTTGGTATCTGGAGCGTACAGTCCATTACGTGGCACGGGTGGGCATGGAGGTGATTCGCGAACGCATTGTGGCTGATGCAGAAGGAAGGCGTGCTTTGTATGAGCGTTTGTTATTTGCTCTGCAAGGTACGCCAGATCCATGGAAAACACCTGAGGCTGCCGGAATCGACTCAAGACAGTTCCGCCCGGTGCAATTGGCAAAAGCCTCTGAAAGTGTAGTGTCATGAATTCTGTGGCATCCCGAGAGATTTGGCTCGCCGTTCTGACACTGGAAGAGATTCCGGTGCTGGGTTCACGTGTGCTGCAGGGAGCGGCCATCGGGCCCATTGCTGTATTCCGGACTGAGGATCAGAGCGTCTTTGCCTTACGTGATCGCTGCCCTCACAAAGGGGGGCCACTGTCCCAGGGAATCGTTCATGGT
>JAGWPH010000178.1 GCA_028870615.1 Betaproteobacteria bacterium | reverse complement strand
GTGCTGGGGGAATTGGAAAGCGCAGAACTTGAAACTGTGCAGCGTACCTACCTTGGAATCATCACCAACCTCGATGCAGTACAGGCCTTTTCCATGACAGCCAACGAAAAGATGATTGATGCGCGCATGAATCTGGCTTGGCGCGGTATGTCAGAAGACGATATCAGGCGCCTGGATGAAACCAAGGAACCACTCAAGCTTATATCCCTTAGAGCGCCGGTATCGGGTTACCTTTATAGCTTGAATGTCGTGAACGACCAGATCGTCAATGCTGGGGGTCAAAGCGGTGTGTACACCACCACTGGCACCACGGTTGCCACAATCGCAAAACCAGAGGCTGTGTATGTCGAGATGCAAATGCCACTCAAGGAAATTGACGGCCTCAAGCACGGTGCGAGCGCCGAGATTATGCTACCCATATCCGACGGCTCGCGCTTGATTGTTAAAGCGCTGGTCGATCGGATATTTCCCTATGTGAACCCAAACACACAGCGGAAGCGGGTGCGCCTGCTGTTCGCACAATATCCCGAGCGCTTGCCATTAGCCGAGGGCTTGCCAGTAACAGTCCAGTTCAAAGGAAATACACATGTTCGCTAAGTTTGAATTGGCCGACGTTGCGGCATGGTTGATGTGCATGGTGGCAACCTACGCTTGGGGGCATGGCGACACTTCGCAGTTCGCGACTTCCGCTCCGAAGGACAACGCTCCTCATGAATTAACTTTGCCCGCCAATGCTAAAGAAGACCAGGCGATTCTTGGTTTTGCCGAGGCCAAGCTAGGTAGCCAGCAAGCGATGTTACACACCTATGGGCAAGTCGCGCCCTATGCAAATGCTGTACTTGACATTAACGCCTATATCAGCGGCCAAATTCGACAGGTATTTGTAAGGGCGGGCGATGTGGTGCACAAAGGACAGGCGGTGGTTTCTATTTTTAATCCGGAATTCATCACTACGCAAAAAGGCTATCTTCAGTTCCTAAAAAATGAAGAAAAACTTCAGGTATTGCGGGAAGAAGGCAGGCTTTCTGATTACATGAAGGATGCACGCGAAAATTTACGCTGGTGGGGCATGACTGAAACGCAGATTAAGGCGCTGGTGGATCAAGGAAAAGTGGTGGAGGAAATCCTTCTGCCGGCGCCGGCCGACGGGATCATTACCGATGTTTTCACGCAGCCTGGTACCTTGATCAACGCCGGGGACAAAACCATGAAGGCGTTTGTGGTGATGGGCCGCTCTGTAGCGCGTATGGTGGCCACGCAAGGACCCTACTTAATTGAGGGCTTCCTGTATTTTGATCAACAATCTGCCGTACACCCTGGCACAGAGGTGGGTATTCAATTGCCCAGCGGAAAAATTTTACAACGAGCGATAAGCCAAATGGTGCCAGCCATCGACAGCCGCACCCAACGCGCGCGTTTCCTCGTCCCACTTGGGCAGGTTCCAGAACTGTCCATGGGCCAAGCCGTGGATCTCGCACTGTACTTGCCTGCCCATTATGGAGTGTGGGTGCCACGCAATGCGGTACTGGGCCAGATGTTTAGCCCCGTGGTGTATATCAAGCGCAGTACGAAGCAATTTTTGCGACAACCGGTGAGCGTGTTATCGGAAACTGCTGACGCGCTGCTGGTGGCGGGTGTTCCACCCAATGCGACCGTGGTCGTTGAAGGGAAAATGATCCTGGAAGGACTCTATCGTATGGCGGCGAGTCCGGTAGTCCATGGGGGGGAGCATCATCATGATGATTGAGCAAGGCTGGCCGCATGTTTGACTGGATTATTCGCTGGTCTTTACGTAACCGCCTCGCGGTGATACTCCTTTACGGGCTAATGGTGGTGGCGGCGGTCATCGCAACGGGCCGCATGCCAGTTGATGTGTTTCCTGAATTTGCGCCACCGCAGGTACAGATTCAAACCGAGGCGCCAGGCTTCTCGGCTTCGGATGTCGAAACTTTGGTCACTCGGCCGATTGAAGTTACGGTTCAGGGTGCGCCATTCATCGAGCACATTCGCTCTAACTCTTCAGTTGGCTTATCGCGTATCACTATTGTATTCAAGTGGGGCGTGGATATTTACCGCGCGCGCCAAATTATCCAGGAGCGACTCCAGTTGGCGCAGAATCAATTGCCTTCGGCGGCATTGACCCCACAGTTGATGCCAGTGACCTCGGCGGTAAGCTG
>JAGWPH010000019.1 GCA_028870615.1 Betaproteobacteria bacterium | reverse complement strand
TTGTCCAGCTGGGCGGGCCGGGCATGCGCATCGGGTTGGGGGGCGGTGCGGCCTCTTCCATGCAGAGTGGCCACAACAGCGAAGCGCTTGATTTCGATTCGGTGCAGCGCGCCAATCCGGAAATGCAACGGCGCGCCCAGGAAGTCATCGACCGTTGCTGGCAACTGGGCGATGACAACCCCATTCTGGCCATTCACGACGTGGGCGCAGGCGGACTGTCCAATGCGTTTCCCGAACTGGCCCACGACGGGGGCGTCGGCGCCGTGTTCGACCTGCGCAAGATTCCTTCCGAGGAGTCGGGCATGTCGCCGCGCGAAATCTGGAGCAACGAATCCCAGGAGCGCTACGTCCTGGCCATCCGCCCCGGCAGCCGGGCCCTGTTCGAAGCCCTCTGCGTGCGGGAGCGCTGCCCGTACGCCATCGTGGGTGAAGCCACGGCGGCCCATCGCCTGCGGGTCGACGACCCATTGTTGGGAAGTGCTCCGGTGGACATGGACCTCGACGCGCTGTTGGGCAAACCCCCGCGCATGACCCGCGACGCCAGCAGGCCGGTGTTGGTTCCGCCGCCGCTCGATCTTGAGGAAGCTGAAAATGATCTCGCCGGTGCGCTGGCCCGCGTGTTGCGTTTGCCTGGCGTTGCCGACAAGACGTTCCTGATCACCATCGGGGACCGCACCGTGGGCGGGCTGTGTGCCCGCGATCCCTGTGTGGGACCCTGGCAGGTTCCGGTGGCGGATGTGGCGGTGACGCTGGCCGGGTTTTCCGATCATTGCGGTGAGGCCTTTGCCCTTGGCGAACGCGCGCCCGTGGCATTGCTCTCGGGCCCGGCCTCGGGCCGCATGGCGGTGGCAGAAGCCCTTACCAATCTTGCCGCCGCAGCCATCGAAGATGTGCAGGACGTCCGTCTTTCGGCCAACTGGATGGCGGCGGCGGGTGCGCCAGGCGAAGATGCCGCGTTGTTCGATACGGTGCGCGCGGTGACGCTGGAGCTGTGTCTGGCGTTGGGTATCAGCATCCCCGTGGGCAAGGATTCCCTGTCCATGCGCACGGTCTGGCAGGACCGGGACGGCGAACATGCGGTCACTGCGCCCCTGTCCCTGGTGGTTTCCGCTTTTGCCCGCTGTAGCGATGCGCGCCGCACGCTCACGCCCGAACTCCAGTGGGTCGCCGACGGATCCCTGTTGATCCTGATTGATCTGGGGCGCGGCAAAAACCGGCTGGGCGCCAGCGCCTTGGCGCAAGTCTATGGCCAGGTTGGTGCGGTGCCCCCCGATCTGGATGCGCCGCAGGACCTGAAGGGATTTTTCACCGCCATCCAGCGGCTCAACCGGGAAGGCCGTTTGCTGGCTTACCACGATCGTTCGGATGGCGGCTTGCTGGTCACCCTGGCCGAAATGTTGTTCTGTTCACGCAGGGGCGCGTCCATCGACCTGTCGCGCCTGTCCCCCATTGCCGATGATCTGGGGCAGCTGTTCAATGAAGAACCGGGTGCTGTCATCCAGGTGGCTTCCAGTGAACGCACCGCCGTGTTGAAGGTGCTGACAGCCGTGGGGTTGGGTGAATGCACGCATGTGCTGGGCGAGGTGACCGATGCGGACCGCCTCCATGTGATGCGCCAGGGTGTGACGTTGCTGGACCAACCCGTCAGCACCCTGCACCGGATCTGGTCGGAAACCACGCATCGCATGCAAGCCCTGCGCGACCATCCTGAATGCGCCGACCAGGAACATGCGCGCATTGCCGATCGCACCGATCCCGGACTGACCTGGGCGCTCACTTTTGACCCGGCACAGGATATCGTTGCCCCGCTGATTGGGACCGGTGCACGGCCCCCCGTGGCGGTCCTGCGCGAACAGGGCGTCAATGGTCATGTGGAGATGGCTGCAGCTTTTGACCGTGCCGGGTTTACCGCAGTGGACGTGCACATGAGCGACATTATCGCGGGGCGGGTTACGCTGCAGGATTTTTCGGGATTCGTGGCGTGCGGCGGATTCTCCTACGGTGACGTGTTGGGTGCCGGCGAAGGTTGGGCGAAATCCGTTCTGTTCAACAGCCGGGCCCGCGATCAGTTCAGCGCGTTTTTTGAACGGGGCGACGTGTTTGCGCTGGGGGTATGCAACGGTTGTCAGATGATGAGCGCGCTGACCGAATTGATCCCGGGCGCCGCGTTGTGGCCGCGCTTTACGCGCAACCGCTCCGAACAGTTCGAGGGGCGCGTGGTGCTGCTGGAAGTGACTTCCAGCACGTCCATATTTCTCGATGGCATGGCGGGCAGCCGTTTGCCGGTTCCGGTGGCACACGGGGAAGGGCAGGCGCGCTTTGCCGATGATGCCGCCCTGGCAGCGGCGCACGATCTGGTGGCGCTGCGCTATGTGGATGGCCACGGGACAATTGCCACCACCTATCCCCTCAACCCGAACGGATCGCCCCAGGGCATCGCCGGACTCACCACCCCCGACGGACGTTTCACCATCTGCATGCCCCATCCGGAGCGCGCTTTTCGCACGGTGCAATATTCCTGGTATCCCAAGGATTGGGGAGAAGACGGGCCCTGGATGCGCATGTTCCGCAATGCCAGGGCGTTTGTGGGCTAGGGTCCGCCACAACGGATTGACATAAACCTGCTCTGTCTTGATCGATTGATGCTGGGTATGGCTCGGCGTTGCCCGTACCACAAAATTAAGCACATACTTCAAGATGCTACGGAATTGGAGAAGTCTATTTGTCGCCGACGGGGGGCATATGAGTGATCGCTGGTTTATAGGACGTTTTTTGGGGTGCTTATTAATCCTGGCCAACTTGTCCGGGTGCTCGACGCCGGGCGAGCGCGAGCAAATGCGCAGGGATGCCATATCCAAGCAGGAATTGGCTGCCAAGCAAAAGGCGAACGCTGAAGAAGCAGCAAAAACAGCCGCTGTTACCAGGGGAGAAACTCCGCTAGCGCAGGCGGCGGCCTCCGGGAACGTGGCTCAAGTGTCGGCGCTGCTCGCACAGGGAGCAGACATAAATGGGTACGGTGAGTACGGTTACACGGCATTGCATACTGCGGCATTCAATGGCAATCAAATGGTCGCCGAGGTACTGCTCGCGCATGGCGCGGATGTGAACGCACATGCCAAGAGCGGCGTAACGCCATTACATGAGGCGATTCTATCGGACAAACAATCCATTGCCGAGTTACTGATAGCTCATGGCGTCGACGTGAATGCGACTAACGCCCGAGGTGGTACGCCGCTGCACTATGCGTCTGGAAAAGGCAACCAAGCAGTCGTCGAGTTACTGATCGATCATGGTGCCAGCGTGAATGCGCGTGGTATCGATGGAATAACACCGCTTATGAATGCAGCATTTAACGGAAACCAAGCTATCGTAGAAATACTCCTTGCACACGGCGCCGATGTGAATACACGAACGAATGTGCAAGTCGACAACGGCACTACACCACTCATCATTGCGATTGGAAAAAGAGACCTGGCGATAGTTGAGACGCTCCTTGCTCACGGCGCCGATGTGAACACCCTTGGTGGTGATGGCGGTACGGTGCTGGAATTAGCGACTTTTGATGGCAATCGCACACTTGTGGAGACGCTTCTCGCTCACGGTGCCAACGTGAACTCTTATAACACCAGAGGCGAGACGCCGCTGCATTATGCGGCTTTTCATGGACACCAAGCTGTCGCTGAGGTGTTGCTTGGCTATGGCGCCGACGTGAACGCGCGTGCCAAGAACGGTATGACGCCGCTGTCTATGGCGAAATCTAAAGGCCACAGTGACATCGCCGCTCTGCTCCAGGATGGCCCGGCGATACAAGCGTTGCAACAACGTCAACGCCAATCTGATGAAATTACCAGGTGGAAGAATGAAATACAGCCGCTCGCCATTCAGGCCCAGAATGAGCAGAAGGCAGGCCATGCCGACCAGGCTTTCTCCGACTACCTTCACATCTTGCGGAGCACACCCCCTGGATCTTTAATTGGCACGACCCCGTACTATGCAACGCTATTGCGAGAACTGCTCGACACGGTCCGCCAGTTGAAGACCTTGCCGCCATTAAACCAGGAATATCGTAAGGAGATGCTCGTCGGGATAGACGCGATCAAGACTGCCACAACGGATGTGGACTTTCAGCGGGCCGAGACCCATTTCTTAAAGGCGTCAAGACTGACACCGTGGAGTCCAGAGTCCTACAAAGCGTTGGGGACTGTCCTTGAGTCGCAGAAGAAGTACAAAGAAGCGGCCAGTTATTTCAAGCTCTATCTGCTGGTGCAGCCCAATGCTCCGGATGCACAGGTCCTACAAGATCGTATTTACGTCCTTGAGGAACGTGGTCATTAGCCAGAAAGTAATGGGGTAGCATCCTCAAGCGCTTCAGAATCTGAAAATTCTCAGTGGGGAGCTGACCTGAGTACCGATTTTGTAGCCAATCAGGCTGTCTCACTTGCTACACAGGCCAAGAGCGCGCCACTTGGTGCCATTTATCTCCAGCCCTTATTCACCCTGCTGACTTTTTGCCTTGTCTTCCAGCCCATAAGTGTGGTCTTTAATCGCTCTTGCATTGGGCGCATTGGGAGCCGCCAGAAGATACAGGTTGTAGAAGTCAATGGCTGCTGAATAGCTCCCCACACTTTCTGAAATATGTCCGAGTGCTTCATAGGGGGCAGGGGCACAAGGATCTACCCGGGAGGCTTCGGCAAAATGCTCCAGAGCCTGCAAATAGTCTTCCTGTGTTTTGGCGTTTTTGACGGTTGCCAGTCCAGCAACCATTTCTTTGCGGAAGTCCTCCGACAGTGGCTGCGGTTGTTCAGGCTTAGGGGTATTATCAAAGTGCCACTTTAAGGCCTGCGCAATGCCGTCAAGTTTCGCGTTGAGTTTCCTTTTTGCCGCTACCTCGGGATAGGACCGAATGAGTTCGGCGATTTCCGGGTGGTGATCCGCGAGAGCGTAGTCATAAGCCGTTTTCCCAGATTGGTCTTTCACGTTTATATCAGCCCCGTGAACCAGAAGAATCTTCACAACATCTGCATAACCCCCTTT
Organism: Betaproteobacteria bacterium; assembly: GCA_028870615.1. Taxonomy (GTDB): domain Bacteria; phylum Pseudomonadota; class Gammaproteobacteria; order Burkholderiales; family Ferrovaceae; genus JAJZRV01. The sequence continues at coordinate 1,462 of JAGWPH010000019.1, read as the reverse complement.
GGCGGCAAGCATAAGAGGGGTGGGTATCAAAAATCTTTCAGGTACTCCCCATACTTCAGATATTTTCCGCAGATCATTTATTTCAGCCCCGTGATCCAAAAGTATCTCCACTATATCAACATAGCCGTGCTTGGCGGCAGCCCACAAAGGAGGAGGGGTTTGAAATGTACCTAGATTAACATTTGCCCCGTGAGCCAAAAGGAACCTAACCATTTCCACGTGACCGTTCTCAGCGGCCTGAGTAAGAGGAGTTCTGTTAGGAAAGCCAGTTCTACTGTTAACATTGGCCCCGTGGGCCAGTAGTTCATTTGCGCCAGCAATATCGCCTCTTTGAGCTGCCACGCCTATGCCAATGTCTGCACAGCCGGACAGGCTCAGGGTAACCACGATAACCAGAATAGATCGCCATTCCATGGAGGCTCCTCCTGAATCCAAAACTGACGATCCCCACATCTGAAGTCCGGAGGATCCTGTGCTACGTTATGTTGAATACATTCGCGATCAGGAAAATCAGCCCCGCACACCGGTAATCGCTACTGGTTGAGGAGCCCCAGGGATATTGCCCGGAGAATTAGTCAGCGAATCTTCTATATTTTTGTACCAGGGCTCAGCGGGTGGCTGTGGAGACGGAACCGACCTGGCCAGAGGCAGATACCCGTTGTTGTTTGGGTTGTGTTTCTTCAAATCTGCGGGGTCGACGATGCCCTGCTTCCCACCCAGATCGACCTCTGAACTTGAGGTAGCGCTTTGGGTTGGAGATGGCTTTTGAGCGGCCGACTTGTTGGCTTTGGGAGGTGGAAGCGGGTTTTTCGGTTGTGGATAACTTGTAGCGACCGGTGGCGGAGGTTCGTTGGCACTCAGATCTCGCTGCATTTGGTCCAGCCAGGGCGTGTCAGTCCAGCCTTGCGGGAACGGGACCTGTTGGTGCAGTTGGGGAAACCCTGTAGTGTCACTGGCTATGCCCAACGTCTGCTGAACACCGTTCATATCCTGAAGAAGCTCAGTTTTCTGGTTTGCAAAAGCCAGCTCTTTTTGTCTCTGGTTCTCTGCGGCTTGCCTCTGTTCCTCTGCGGCCTTCAGCGCTGCCTGCCTCTGTTCTTCCTGTTTCTGAAGAGCGGCTTTCTTTTCTGCGACAGGATCACCCAAAATAGCTTTAACAATACTATCTCCAATCGCGTCTACAACAGTCGCAGCCACACCCGCAGCAGCACCTACCATTGCGCCTTGCATGGGGGTCAGCCCAGTGGGAACGCCTTGAGAGCCCTGAAGCGCGCCTGATGGCCCGCCCTGCTGGATACACGGTGTTGAGGATACGCCGTTCATTGCAGACTGACGCGCTGATTCGCAGGCCATTTGCGAAGCATAGCATGCCGGTCCCTGTCTGCTTTGGGCGGTGCCAGCACCAAACATACTGTCCATTCCTGAAGACAATTCCGCACTATAGCTGACCGTTGAACACCAG
>JAGWPH010000177.1 GCA_028870615.1 Betaproteobacteria bacterium | reverse complement strand
CGGGGCCAATGATCTCAAATTCACCGTTGTTCCAGATCACCAAGGGTTGCTCTTTTGCTCTTGCAGCATAGCTCCAGTTGTCGATCAGATCCCGATTGGCTAGATCTGCTAGGTAGAATCCCTTCTCACCCCTGAGTTGCTTCGCTACCGAGATGACACTTTCGCGCGGAAACGATGCGTCCGTAGCTTCGATCCCATCAAGGGAGATACCGAACACTTCTGTACCTGGACTTTGCTCAAAAAAGTCCAGAAGCTTTCGGAAAACCTCTTTCCCTTCGCTGTTGCCGAAGGGATGGGCATTCTTCGTAAAGTCCCTTAGCCTTACGACGACTGTCTTCTGGTTCATTGCTTTAATTTAACCAGATTTGTCAACTCAGTCAAGGAAGAAATCGAAGCAGATGTGCGTACCCGCGATCCTAGCCAAGTCCATGCGGCGAGAAAACTGTATCTGATCACCACTATGTGTCATCTTCAGTTCGAAGGTCTCTTGTCTTACTGAGATAAGCGCGTTGTACTTTTGAGCGTATTGACCCGACCCCTTGAGCCCAAGTCCTCGGCCAGACCCGCTTGCTTGGCTAATGCCTCCTTCTGAAAATACCTCTTGCAGAAGGGCAACACGGGAATCCAGCGCAGATTTGGTGATCTTCCTCGCAACTTCCGGATACTTGTCCTTCAAGATAGGCATCAGTGTCCCAACAATCCCACGACCTCCATCTGAGATCACTGTCTGTATATGCGGCCTCCTGCCCCCCGCATAGTATTGAAGGCCGGCAAATCCTGCTGATGTGGCGCCAGAATGCTCTGTGACATTTCCAAAGAGCTCCGATATGACAGTGTGGGCAGCGACATTGTATTGACTCCCAGCGCAAGAAACGAAACTGTGCCGCAGCAGACTCGGAATACCGTCATCAGGATGTACATGATCAATAGCTCTCAGCTCAACAACGGCGTGGTTGTTACCCTCATATGTGGCGGCTGCTGAAATGGGTGGACGCTTCGGCAAGATCTTCACGTCATGACGCAGGAGGTCAATGAAACCGATGCGATTCAAGTAGGTTAACGTCGATCGCGATGTGCTGAAATCTATCGAAACGACTTTGCCGATAGCTGCCAATTGATTGCTAATTGCGAGCAGTCGGGCCAAGGCTTCAAGCAATATCTTACAGCCATCGCCCACAACAAACGTCACCAGACGAGTTTCCGAATCAAGTGGCGACCCAGCAGACAGTACGGCGTTCTCAAAAGACTGGGCGTCGAGCCAGCAGTGGCTTCCAAGGGCAACACGTAACTCTGCCAGCGACCATGTGAACCCTTCTGGATCTTGGACGAAAAGGTCCTTGTGCCCGTGCAAGACCCGACTGACATCTGACCTGTCTATTCGAAGCTTTGCAGCTATTGCCTTGGCTTTCTGACCAGGTTTCTGTTCTAGGATGGCTTGTATTCGTGCGAGCATCACTATTCACTTGGAATCATGGACATAGTGTAAGTTATCGAGCCTCACATGTGGGTGGAATTCTGACGTAGTTTTCTACCATGCGACGTAAAGAAGCAACGCCGAAACGAGACGGCGCTCATAACTTCGCTACAAACGGTTTCCTCATCTACGGCCGTTTATGATCACATACCTGCATTGAGCGTGAGGAGGCTTGACGCCCGCTTTGGCCGACGTCCCGCCCTCCACAGTGATCGCTATGACCTGCTGGTCCTCGGCCGACAACTGGACCGAAGAGCAACACAGACCAGCGACCGGTTCCTGATAATTTTCCAGCCATTCCCGTTTGCCAATATCACTGCCGCCACGACTCTTCTTGGTCGACAGCACATTCACGTAAAGACGGCGCCCTCCCTTTAGCGGCTCCGCACGAATCCAGATCAATCACGTCACTCGGATCCCCGTTTTTTATTTCAGGTGGATTCTGTCGCGTCTTTTTGTTGACAAAAACACAATAGTGTGCTATATTAACAAGTGCGCGGTAGCGCATTTGAATGCTCTACCGTTAAGGAGACCTATGATGAAAACTCATCTTTTATGGCTTCAACCGGCCATTGTGACCCCGCTTCCGGCATTTTCGCGAAGCTCAGAGAACACATACGTCCTCACCCGAATCTGTTAACCCCCGTTTCATAGAAAGGGCTTTGAAGAGAGGGGGTAGCCCCCAAGGGCGCGACTTTGCCATTACGGGCGGCTCCAGCGGGGCGGGTATTTCTAACGGAAGCGTTTTGAGCATGACACTGTTTAATTTTATGGAAAGCGATCAGCAGCTCAGCGGCTACATCCGTAAAAGAGGGCTGCTGGTACCTGCCCGGTCTACAGAACCTGACACGGTCCTAAAAACTCAATTTGAAGTTGCTGCCGCCAGGGCACAGGTTGAAACGAAAAAGCGGACTCCAAATTTGTCATCTCGGCTGATTCCTTTGTTTGACATGGACTCGCTCGCGACTGCGTATAAAAAAGTTAAGAGTTCCGATGCGGACCGTAGAAGCAGGCTGCTGCCAGAAATCGAGTTGGCCTCCCGGAATGAGGGTAAAAGACAGGTTCCGAAGCTGGGCAACATTTCCGGCGTCATGAAAAAACTGGAGACTCTTTTCCCTAATTTTTGCCAGGCTATCTCAGGTATTTGCGAAGAGCTCGCCCTGGCTGCGGCCAGTCGTCCCTCAGATTTTCGATTTTCACCGTTGCTTCTGAATGGGGTGCCGGGCATCGGCAAAACGGCTTTCGCGCAAGCACTTGCCACCAGTTTTGACCTTCCGTTTCTGAACGTCAATGCGGGAAACTTGCAGCACGCAGCCACACTCGTGGGAACCGCGTCTCACTGGACGAACGCGGCCCCGGGCGACATTTTTAACCTTTTTGCCAATGGTGATTCGGCAGTGGCGATTCTGCTGCTGGATGAGGTAGACAAGGTGAACCCGGATCCCCAGTACACCATATTGCCGGTGCTACTCGGTCTGTTAGAGCCCGAAACGTCCCGGCATTTCAGGGATGAATCGATGGGAGCCATTCTGGACGCCTCTCATTTGATTATTTTGATGACGAGCAATCAACCCGACTTTATTGACAAGGCCCTGTTGTCACGTTCCAGAGTTTACGAAGTGCAGCAGCCGGACTGTACCCAGCGCATGGCCATCATGACTCGATGGGTCGAGGCCATAAAAAAGCAGACCCGGACCAGGGTAGGGGTTGATCCTGAAGTGATCCAGAGATTGGCCGGGTTGCCCGTGGATCTGAGAGGGCTCCAAAGGATCTTGCGATCTGCATATGGCCAGGCCCTGCTGGACAAGTCGGATGTTCTGCAGCCGCCCTGGGGCAGCCTGGAGCAACAACGACGGCCGGTCGGTTTCATGTAACGGGATAGCACCTTAACTATGGGAATTATTTAATGAAACTTCACGTTCTGTCGGATCTGCACCTTGAATTCGCTGACTTCCATCCGTTTTGTACGGGCGCCGACGTGGTGGTGCTCGCCGGTGATATTGGCAAGGGCGCGCAGGGCATCGGCTGGGCGCGTGCCACATTTCCAGATCACGACATTATTTATGTGGCAGGTAACCACGAGTTTTACGGCCACAACAGGCTGGAAACGCTGGCCAAACTGCGACTCGAGGCCAGGGAATGCGGCGTGCATTTTCTGGATGATGAGGCCGTGGTCATCGACGGGGTGCGGTTCATCGGGTCCACCCTATGGACCGATTTTGAGCTCTTTGGATCAGACGAAAAGCCCTGGTGCATGAAGGACGCCGCAGATTTCATGAATGATTTCCGGGTCATCTACGAGGGGGACAAGGTGTTCAGTCCCATGGATTCTGTCCGGCTGCATCAAAAATCGCTGGCCTGGCTGGAACGCGAATTGCAATGGCCATTCGATGGCAAGACTGTGGTGGTGACCCATCACCTGCCGTCGCGCCAGTCGGTGGCGGAGCGGTTCCAGAAAAGTGCGCTATCAGCCGCTTTTGCCTCCAACCTGGAGCACCTGATTGGGGAACCGGCAGTCCTCTGGATCCATGGCCATACCCATGACAGTTTTGACTATGAAGTCATGGGGACGCGGGTGGTTTGTAATCCCAGAGGCTATGCACTGTTTAACTCCGGCCCGGAGAACTTTGACTTCGATCCGGGGTTGGTGGTGGAGGTATGAGCATCACCGGAAATCGCGTTGCGGGGCCGGTGAGGTCAGAACAGGAGAAACCATGAACGAGCAAAACACACAAATGCTGTACCAGGATTTTCCGGCGCTCTACAGGGATGCCGGTAAAAGCATGAAGGAGACCTGTATGTGCTGGGGCTTCTCTTGTGGGGATGGTTGGTATCCCCTCGTGTATCAGCTGTCGGCCCAAATCGAGGTTGAAGCCCAGAGGCTGGGGCTTGACCCACAGACAGAGGCATGGCCGCGCGCGCTCCAGGTCAAGGAAAAGTTTGGCACGTTGCGGTTTTACGTTTCCATGGACGATTCGAGCGAACACCGGTACACACTTGAGCAATTCGGACAAATGAAGAGCCTCAGGCCGGTGGCAGGCATTGAATCCGTTCAGGCGCTGATTTCGGAAGCGGAAGAGAAATCGGCAACGATCTGCGAGCATTGCGGGGCGCCGGGGACGTTCCGGCAAGGCGGGTGGTGTAGAACGCTTTGCGAGGATTGTGAAACGAAATATCAAATGGACAGGCGATGACCGTTCTGTTCCTGGACTACGACGGCGTGCTGCATCCCAACGAGGTGTACCACGATCACAAACGCGGCGTGGTGCTGGAATGCGACGGGCATGCGCTCTTCGAGCATGCGGACACCCTCGTGGAGATCCTGGAACCCCACCCGCAGGTCAGTGTCGTGCTCTCCACCTCCTGGGTGTCGGTGTTGGGGTTTGATCGCACCAAAGGCTTTTTGCCGTGAGTTCTACAAAAGCGGCTACGCGGCGCAACCTATCACAGCTCGATGAAGGATTGGTGGGGCAGCGCCACACGATACCAACAAATCAGGAGTTATGCCGCGCGTCACCGGCTCGCGGGCTGGTTCGCCGTGGACGATAACGATGAGGGGTGGCCCGATGAGAGTCGGCACCATCTCGTCCACACGGACGAATGGGCGGGGTTGGGAGAGAAAGCAGCACGAGAATGCCTGGCCGAAAAACTGGCATCGGGGGCGGATAAATCATGATATTGCTTCTCGGAGACCCTCAAGCACCTCTCAAACATCGTTTGTGAATGTTGCTGGTCAAGGAATCGTTAGAATGGCGCTAAGAACCGTTATTTTTATGGGGCGGATTGAGGCAGAGGTTAAGCGGGCCCGCCCACATTGGGCAGTGATATCAATTTCTGAGTGGGGCGCGGGGCCCGCACAGCTGGAGGTAGGCTGGTATGCCATATTGCGCCAGGAGTTCCATGATATCGACCAGGAAATGCCGGACGAGCCGTACATTCTGTTTTCTGAGGATCAGGCGCGCGAGATCATCCGGTTTGTCGAAACTGTTGAAGCCAGAGGCATTGACGGAATTCTGGTTCATTGCAAGGCAGGAATTGATCTTACCCACGTTTGATGGACACACCGAAAAGAGCAATACTTGCTCTGGGAGGGGTGTTACATGGAACGTGGGTAAGATCAGATCGACCCAAAACTCCCTGTTTCACCCTCCTATGCCATTGGAATATGCTACACCCCAAGCTTAATCCGTATCGCTTGAGGTACAGTAGATGTCTAGAGCGGCAGCGATTTTTTCTCGCGCAGAAATTCTTCGATTCGCTCCGCCGGAACCGCTGGGCTGAACAGGTGCCCCTGAATCTCGTTGCACTTG
>JAGWPH010000176.1 GCA_028870615.1 Betaproteobacteria bacterium | reverse complement strand
TTTTTTGGGGAGCAGTGCCCATTTCATTCCATCGGACGGCGTGATCCATTGGGTGCGTTTCTGGATGTTTGCCGGCGCGACATCGAACGTTTCGCCCGCCGTGAAATTGGGATTGCCATGATAGCCTTGCAACTGGCTTTCTGCCTGCACCTTAACCGGTGCAGGCGCACGTTCCGGCGCGGCGGTCGGAATGAAAATACCGAGCGTGCGATTGCTGGGAATGAGGTAAGCCTCGGCGACCCGTTGCACATCGGCTACTTTGATTTTGCTCAGATGGTCGCGCGTGAGAAAAAACAGTCGCCAATCGCCATTGGCAATGGCTGTAGACAACGAAATACCCAATTTCTCCGGATCGTTGAAGATCAACTCGATGCCATTGAGCAGGTTCGCCTTGGCCCGATCCACTTCTGCATCAGTGACAGGCTTGGCCTTCAAATCCTCAATGGTCTTGAGAAAAGCGACGCGTACAGAATCAAGCTGCTGGTCCTTGCGCACATCTGCCTGAAAGAAAATGACACCCGGCTCATCCAGGTTGAAATATTCCGAAGTTGTCGCTGTGGCGAGCCCCGTCTCTACCAGGGCTTTATGCAGACGGCCGGAAGGTGTGTCTCCCAAAACTTGGGCCAAGACTTCGAAAGCAGCGCTGTCTGGACTGGCGGCGGCCACAGCGTGATACACGGCTTCCACATATTGGACGTCTCCCACACGTCGCAGCGTGACCTGTCGCTCGCCATCCTGAACGGGATCCAGGGTATAGGTGGGCTCGATCACCCGTTTGGGCTTTGGAATCTTTCCGAAAGTGTCGTCGATAAGGGCCAGCGTTCTGGCCGGATCGAAACTGCCTGCCACGACCAGAGTGGCATTATCCGGCTGGTAATACTTGTGATAGAACGCCTGCAGGTGCGGAATGCTGACGTTTTCTACGTCGCTGCGGGCACCGATGGTCGATTTGCCATAGTTATGCCACTGAAAAGCAGAGGACATCACTTTGTCCATCAACACTTCACTGGGCTCGTTTTCACCGCTTTCCATTTCATTGCGAACCACCGTCATTTCGCTATCCAGATCTTTACGCGCAATGGCGGAGTGGACCATGCGGTCCGCTTCCATACGCAATGCCCAATCCAGGTTGGCTGGTGAGGCTGCAAACGATTCAAAGTAATTGGTACGGTCAAACCAGGTTGTGCCGTTGGGGCGCATTCCGCGTCGCGTCAGTTCTGCCGTGATGTCTTTGTGCTGCGGGGTCCCCTTGAACATCAGGTGTTCCAGCAGGTGGGCCATGCCAGTTTCGCCATAGCTTTCCATGCGCGACCCGACTCGGTAGGTGATGTTGACGGTTGTCGTGGGCTTACCTGGGTCTGGTGCCAACAGGACTTGCAACCCATTGGCAAGGCGATATTCTGTGACGCCTTCGACCTGGGTGACTTGCGAAACTCCCGGAGGCAATGTCACCTTGTCTCCAGCCCAGACCATGCCAGACACAATCAGTGCCCCCAGGACAACCCATCGCTTCAATACCATGAACAACCCCCTAAATGAACAGCCAGAATGGTTATAGAACCTTTTGGCACGCGCTGGTTCCCGGCATCGGACCCCTGGCGACTAACCAACCTTCAACCTCTTGATTTAGCATAGTATGCTATCATTTCAGGTCTATGGGAGGGTTCAATGCCTTTGTACGAATACCGCTGTCAGGCTTGCGGTAAGGAAATCGAAGTCCTGCAAAAAATTTCTGACCCACACCGGACAGAGTGTCCGTCCTGTGGCAAGTCGACGCTCGTAAAAAAAGTGACGGCAGCCGGATTTCAGCTGAAAGGAACCGGCTGGTATGTCACCGACTTCAAGAGCGGGGCCAGTACTACAGCCGCCGCACCCAAGGCGGAGTCTGCGACCCCTGAGGCCGCACCTGCAGTCTCTCCCGAACCAAAACCTGCCGAATCCAAAACCGACCTGCCGGCTGCAACTTCGGTCTCTTCCTGATGAAGCGCTATTTCCTGACCGGGATCGTTGTGCTGATCCCGCTTGTGATCACCATCTGGGTATTGCGCCTGATCGTGGAAACCCTGGACCAGACCCTGTTTCTGCTACCCGCTTCCTTGCGACCCGAAGCGCTTTTCGGGTTTCATATTCCCGGACTGGGGGTAGTGGTGGCCTTCCTGATCGTAATAGCGACAGGCGTAGTAGCCGCCAATCTGCTGGGGCGCCGTTTGCTGCTATTGGGCGAAGAGTTGGTAGCCCGCATTCCCATCGTCAACAGCATCTACACGGGTGTCAAGCAGGTCAGTGACACCCTGTTTTCCGGCTCAGGCCAGGCTTTTCGCAAAGTGCTGTTGATCCGTTATCCCCACGGCAACTGCTGGGCCATGGCATTCCAGACCGGCGTCCCGGGGGGAGAGGTTGCTGACAAGCTGGGCGAGCCCCATGTCAGTGTCTATATTCCCACGACACCCAACCCTACGTCCGGTTTTTTTCTTATGGTGCCGCGAAGGGATGTTATCGAGCTGGACATCACAGTGGAAGACGCTTTGAAGCACATTATTTCCATGGGCGTCGTAGCAACCAGCAACGAAAAACCTCATTCTTGAATCGAACCTCTCAGAGATTGTTGAATCATGCGCACTGAATATTGCGGCCTTGTCGATCGCCGCTATCTGGACAAAACCGTCACCTTGATGGGCTGGGCCCACCGCCGCCGTGACCATGGTGGTGTCATTTTTATCGACCTGCGCGACCGCGAAGGCTTGGTGCAGGTCGTGTCCGATCCTGACAATAAGGCCACCTTCCTGATTGCAGAAGGCATTCGCAACGAATTCGTCCTGAAGGTGACGGGGCGCGTGCGCCCACGCCCAGAGGGTACACTCAACACGGGTCTTCGCAGCGGTGAAATCGAAGTCCTGGCGCAGTCCATAGAGGTGCTGAACCCTTCTCTCCCACCGCCATTTCTGCTGGACGACGATAGTCTGTCCGAACAGGTCCGCCTGGAACATCGCTATCTGGATTTGCGTCGCCCCGCCATGCAGAAGAATTTCATCCTGCGCTACCGGGCAGCCATGTCCGTTCGTCAGTACCTGGACGCGCTTGGGTTTATCGACATCGAAACCCCGATGCTGACCAAATCCACGCCGGAGGGTGCACGCGATTACCTGGTTCCCAGCCGAGTGCATCACGGTCAGTTTTTTGCGTTACCTCAATCTCCACAGCTGTTCAAGCAGTTGCTGATGGTGTCGGGCTTCGATCGTTATTATCAAATCACCAAATGCTTTCGCGATGAAGACCTGCGCGCAGATCGGCAGCCCGAATTTACCCAGATCGATATTGAAACCTCCTTTCTCAACGAACATGAAATCATGGATATGATGGAAGGGTTGATCCGCGACCTGTTCAATAAAACCATTGATGTGGATCTCGGCGCCTCTTTTCCACGCATGAGTTGGACCGAAGCCATGGCACGCTATGGCTCGGACAAACCGGACTTGCGCATTACGCTCGAATTTACCGAACTGACAGATCTTATGAAAACCGTGGACTTCAAAGTATTCCGCGGCGCCGCAGATATGGCAGATGGGCGCGTGGCCGCGCTTAAAATTCCCGGTGGAGCGTCGCTGACTCGCAAGGAAATTGACGACTACACCACTTTTGTCGGAATTTATGGTGCACGGGGACTGGCCTACATCAAGGTCAACGACAAGACGCAAGCCAACGAACAGGGGCTGCAATCACCCATCGTAAAATTTCTGGGCGAACCAGCGCTACGTAGCATCCTGGATCGCACGGGCGCCGAAAACGGTGACCTCATTTTCTTTAGCGCCGACCGCGTCAAAGTGGTCAACGACTCATTGGGTGCCTTACGTGTCAAGCTGGGACACGAAAAAGGATTCTCCACGGGTGGGTGGAAACCGCTTTGGGTGGTGGACTTCCCCATGTTTGAATATGATGGTGAAGAAAAACGCTGGGCGGCCCTGCATCACCCGTTCACGGCACCCAAGGATGGCCATGAAGCCTTTCTGGAGTCCGACCCTTCAAAGGCTTACGCCAAAGCCTACGACATGGTGCTAAACGGTTGGGAAATTGGCGGCGGCTCGGTGCGGATTCATCGCGAGGAAGTGCAATCCAAAGTGTTTCGAGCCCTCAACATCGGCCCTGAAGAAGCACGTGCCAAATTCGGCTTCCTGCTGGATGCCCTGCAGTATGGGGCCCCGCCCCATGGCGGAATCGCCTTCGGGTTTGACCGTCTGACGGCCATGATGACTGGTGCAGAGCATATTCGCGACGTTATTGCTTTCCCCAAAACACAACGCGCCCAGTGCTTGCTGACGCAAGCTCCCAGCCCGGCAGATGAGAAGCAACTACGGGAACTGCATATCAGGTTGCGCTGACTTGACGTTTCTTTTTCAGGTGGGGCTTTAAAAATGCACCGGTAAAACTGTATTTATTGGCAGCCACTTGTTCCGGGGTGCCCTCAGCAATGATCCGCCCGCCGCCATCACCCCCCTCCGGACCCAGATCCACCACCCAATCTGCCGTCTTGATCACATCCAGGTTATGCTCGATGACCACCACTGTGTTGCCATGGTTGCGTAAGTGGTGCAATACCTTGAGGAGCAGGTCAATATCCTGAAAATGCAGCCCGGTGGTAGGTTCGTCCAGAATAAACAGGGTCCGCCCGGTATCGCGCTTGGAGAGTTCAAGAGACAGCTTGACCCGTTGCGCTTCCCCACCTGACAAGGTAGTCGCCGATTGGCCCAACGTAATGTAGCCCAACCCCACATCCAACAACGTCTGGAGCTTGCGGGCAATGACCGGCACCACGTTGAAAAATTCGAACGCCTTTTCCACCGTCATGCCAAGAACTTCATCAATGGTCTTGCTTCTGTACTGGATCTCCAGGGTTTCGCGATTGTAGCGTTTGCCGTGGCAGACATCGCAGGGCACATAGATGTCGGGCAGAAAATGCATTTCTACCTTGATGACGCCATCCCCCTGGCACGCTTCACAACGACCGCCCTTGACATTGAATGAAAAACGACCGGGTTCATACCCGCGTTCACGGGACTGCGGAATACCGGCAAACAGATCGCGAATGGGTGTAAACAGGCCGGTGTAGGTGGCCGGATTGGAGCGTGGGGTCCGCCCGATCGGACTTTGGTCCACGCTGATGACCTTGTCGAAATGCTCCAGCCCTTCCAGGCTGGTATGGGGAGCAGGCTCCGCCGCACTGCCATACAAATGGCGCGCCACCGCCTTATACAGCGTGTCATTGATCAACGTGGATTTTCCCGAACCGGACACTCCCGTGATACAGACCAGCAATCCCACAGGCAGATGCAAATTCACAGATTTTAGGTTATTACCGCTGGCCCCCTGAATGACCAGCTGGCGCTCCGGATCGGAGCGAAAACGTTGGGTCGGCACGACGATACTCCGTTGCCCCGACAGAAACTGCCCCGTCAGCGAATGCGGGTTGGCGATCACTTCGTCAGGTGTGCCACTGGCCACCACCCAGCCCCCATGCTCCCCTGCCCCAGGCCCCATATCCACCACATAATCCGCAGCGCGGATGGCATCCTCATCATGTTCCACCACAATCACCGAATTGCCAAGGTCGCGCAGACGTACCAAGGTTTCCAGCAGGCGGTGATTGTCGCGCTGATGTAACCCAATGGAAGGCTCATCCAGTACATACATCACACCGGTCAGACCGGATCCGATTTGTGAAGCCAGTCGAATGCGCTGGGCTTCACCACCGGAAAGGGTATCGGCAGAACGGTCCAGTTGCAGGTAGTCCAGGCCCACATTATTGAGAAACTGCAGACGGGCCACGATCTCTTTGAGAATCTTTTCGGCAATGGCCTGTTTTTTCCCTTTCAGCTTGAGGTGCTGGAACAGGGCAAGCGCATCCTTAAGCGGCAAGGCACTCAATTCATACAGGGTATGTTGGCCCACCCGGACGTTGCGGGCCTCGAGGCGCAAGCGCGACCCCTGACATTGAGGACAAGGTTTCTGATTGAGCAGTTTGGACAGTTCTTCACGCACCATGGCCGAGTCGGTTTCCCTATACCGACGATCAAGGCTGGGGATGATTCCATCGAAAACGTGCGCCTTGATCCGGGACCGGCCCCGTTCACCGGGATAATGAAAGGCGATTTTTTCCTTGCCCGACCCTGTCAGCACGATGTCCTGAATTTTTTGTGACAACCGTTCAAACGGTGTGTCAAGATCAAAACCGTAGTGTGTGGCGAGGTCCGTGAGCATCTGAAAATAGAACTGGTTGCGCCGGTCCCAGCCCTTGATCGCGCCACCGGCAAGGCCAAGCTGTGGAAACCCCACAACCCGCTTCGGGTCGAAAAAACTGATCACGCCCAGGCCATCGCACTGTTGGCAGGCACCCATCGGATTGTTAAAAGAAAACAGGCGCGGCTCCAGCTCCGGTAGTGAATAGCTGCAGATGGGGCAGGCAAAGCGAGCTGAGAACAGGTGCTCATGACCATTATCCATTTCTACCGCGAGCGCCCGACCGTCTGAATGACGCAGTGCGGTTTCGAACGATTCGGCAAGGCGCTGCTTCATGTCGCGCCGTACCTTGAGACGATCCACCACTACTTCAATGGTATGTTTCTGGTTTTTGTCGAGTTTCGGAATGGCGTCAATGTCCACTACCGCACCATCAATCCGCAAGCGTACAAAACCCTGCGCGCGCAACTCATTAAACAACTCCAGTTGTTGGCCTTTGCGGCCGACCACGAGTGGCGACAAAATCATCAGACGCGCCTCCTGGGGCAGCGCCAGCACATGATCCACCATTTGCGCCACACTCTGGGCCTCCAGCAGTATCTGGTGCTCCGGACAGTAGGGGTCTCCCGCCCGGGCAAATAGCAGGCGCAGGTAGTCGTGGATTTCGGTGACCGTGCCCACAGTGGAGCGCGGATTATGGCTGGTGGCCTTTTGCTCGATGGAGATGGCCGGCGAAAGCCCTTCGATCAGATCCACGTCGGGTTTTTCCATCAGCTGCAAAAACTGGCGTGCATAAGCTGAAAGCGATTCCACATAGCGGCGTTGGCCTTCGGCATAAAGTGTGTCGAACGCCAATGATGATTTTCCCGAGCCCGATAAACCCGTCACGACGACCAACCGGTGGCGAGGAATATCCAGATCGATGTTTTTAAGATTGTGGGTGCGTGCACCACGAATGCGCAGGATGTCTTGAGTCACTGGGGTCAGATTAAGGCTTCGTACTGAGATCTAGTTGAACCTGCTAATATACGCCAAGATTTTTACTTTTTCCTGTCCGGTCTTAATGAAAACTCCCGATAGAATGACCCCCCTCGAATGGCGCGCCAGTATGGGATTGGCCAGTATTTTTGGCCTGCGCATGCTGGGTATGTTCATTATTCTGCCAGTATTTGCCTTGTATGCAGCACAACTGCCCGGAGGCAACGACAAAACGCTGGTGGGTATCGCACTGGGGGCCTATGGCCTGACTCAGGCCATTCTGCAAATTCCGTTAGGTTGGTTGTCCGATCGCGTCGGACGCAAGCCGGTCATCATGGGAGGTCTGGTGATTTTTGCCTTGGGCAGTTTCGTTGCCGCAACAGCTACCGACATTGGCTGGGTGATCCTGGGGCGCATCATTCAAGGAGCAGGGGCTATTTCGGCCGCAGTCATTGCACTCACCGCCGACCTCACCCGGGAGCAGCATCGCACCAAGGCCATGGCTCTGATCGGCATGACCATTGGCATAACTTTCAGTGCCTCCATGATCCTGGCCCCGGTGCTCTATCCCGTCATTGGCGTGCCCGGCATTTTTGCGATGACTGGTGTGCTGGCCTTACTGGCCATTGCCGTTGTTCAATGGATCGTTCCCAATGCCGCCCAGCCCCAGGACATCGGACCCAACGCACCGTTTGCCGTCGTGCTGCGCCACGTGGAACTGCTCCGGCTCAATTGGGGCATTTTCGTACTCCATGCCGCCTTGATGGCCATTTTTGTGGTAATCCCCCCGGCTCTGGTCCAGGACGGATTGCCTCAGGGCGAGCACTGGAAACTCTACCTGCCGGTCATGCTGGGGTCTTTCATCCTGATGATTCCTGGAGTCATCTTGTCCCGCGGCAAATGGCGCAAATCCGTCTTTCTGGTTTCTGTGGCCGTGCTGTTTCTGGCCCAGCCCGCCCTGATGGTGGGATTGGGACTGGGTAGTGTCACAGGCATCGCTGTGGCACTGACAATTTTTTTCGTTGCCTTCAACGTGCTGGAAGCCAGCCTGCCTTCCCTTGTCACCGTCGTAGCTCCCCCGGGAACCAAGGGCACCGCTACCGGCATCTACAGCAGCATTCAATTTTTCGGCGCGTTCAGCGGAGCTTCTCTGGCTGGCGTGCTATCCAAGTATTGGGGACCGGACGCCGTGCCGGTCTTTTGTGCAGGCCTCACTGCCATTTGGCTTATGGTGGCGTGGCCCATGCAGGTCAAAAAAGCCAGTTAAATCGAGGGAGAGTGCACTATGGCTTCAGTTAACAAAGTGATTCTGGTGGGTAATCTGGGGCGCGACCCCGAAGTCCGGTATATGCCTGATGGCGCTGCAATTACCAACATCAGTGTGGCAACAACGGATACCTGGAAGGACAAGGCAGGTGAAAAACAAGAGCGCACCGAATGGCATCGTGTGGCTTTCTTTGGCAAGCTTGCTGAAATCGCCGGTGAATATCTCAAAAAAGGTAGCCAAGTCTATCTGGAAGGACGCTTGCAAACCCGAAAATGGCAGGACAAGGACGGTCAGGACAAATACACCACGGAAATCGTGGCGGATCGCATGCAGATGTTGGGAAGCCGTTCAGGAGGCAATGCGGGGGGTGAGACGCCCGCAGGAAGCGGCGGTGGTGGCGACCCCTCCCAAAAATCATCAGGGGCAGGCGGAAAATTTGACGATTTCCCGGACGACATCCCGTTCTAGGTTTACCTCAGAGTAACTTTATAAGGTATTAACCAAGAGCCCCTGTTTTCAGGGGCTTTTTGATGAAAGGTGCGGCAGCTGATGATGAATTTTCAGCGCCCGCGAAAAGACAAGACCAATCACAGGAAGCGCCAGCGCGGCTACTGCAAACAACATCCCGGCCCCGGCGCGTGTCAGGACCATGGCAGCCAAAACCACGCCCAGGGACTGGCCGAGAAAGAAAGCCGACGCAAACAAGGATACGGCTGTTCCGCGTACCCTTGGCGCCATTTGGGTTGCATTGGTCTGCAAGGTGTTGTGTAGCATGTAGTACCCCAGGCCTACCAGAGTGCATGCGGGAATGGCCCATCCCCATGAATCTCCCAGCGCCAGGAGCAGCCAGGCCACACCGATGAGGATCCCCCCCATTTTTGCCAATCCCACCTCGCCGAAGTTGCTGACAAATTGGCGGGCAAACAGAATATACGAGAATCCTCCGATACCGAAGGTTGCCATCAACGCCCCCGCCATGGTCAACGAAAGGCCGAAGCGATGGTGCAGGTACGAAGGCACGAAAGCCAACGCACCAAAGACGACCATCCCTTCCACGAACACCGTCAACAAGATGACCCGGGCCCATCCAACGCGGAGGACAGAGAGCACTTGGGCAAATACCCCCACCTTCGCAGCCTGATCATTGTGAACATGTCGAGTAGATTCATTGGAACGAGATTCTGAAAGCACCCAGATACCGACGAAAAGATAAGTGAAGGCCATGAAGCCAAAGGCCCAGCGAAACCCGAGGGTATCGGTAAAAAGCCCGCCGATAAATTGCCCGCCGATCACCCCAACAATTTGTCCCGCCAGGAAACGTGCTAGTGTGGCCTGTCGATGCTCATAGGGGATGGTATCCCCAATCCATGCCATGGACAGCGGAATGATTCCCGCCGCCGACGCCCCAGTGAGCAGGCGCGAAAGGATAAGCCAATTTAATGAATTGGCCAGCACGGCACCCAGGCTTCCCACGGTACACGCCAGAGTGGTCCAGGCAATCAGCCGGTATTTTCCAAACCGGTCCCCCAAGGGGCCAAAGAAAACCTGCAATAGTCCGTACGCCACCGAAAACGATGAGATGACCTGGGCGGTGTTTTCCGGAGACGCCATGAACATGCGTGCCAAATCAGGCAACATGGGATCGCAAAGGCGTGCTGAGGCCGCGCTGGCAAACGCGGCGAGAGACAGCAGGGTCACCGCACGGCGATGTTGTCGGTCAGAGGGATTCATCTCACCAGCCTGTAACAGGCGCACTATTCTTATCGGGCTTTTTCAGGGAATGGCAACGGCTTGT
>JAGWPH010000175.1 GCA_028870615.1 Betaproteobacteria bacterium | reverse complement strand
TCCGCTGATGGCAAGGAACTGTGGATTACCTCACGCTGGCTAAGGCAGGTCACCGTCATGGATATGACCACCTTCAAAGTAGCGCGGACCATCCCCGTGGGACGGTCACCTCACGGCATTTTCTTTGCGAGTCACGCCGCGCGCTGATGATGAGGCGGTCTGTCGTCGCAGCACTCCTTCTCTCCAGCTCCGCCCTTGCAACCCCTTGCCAGGGAACACTCTACCTCACGCTGGATACGGGCTCCATGGTGGCCGCCGAAACCATTGCCGGCGTGTTGCAACGGCACCATGTGCTGGCCACTTTTTTCATTGCCAATGAACCCACCTGGCGTGGCGACCATGCCCTGGATGATTCGTGGGCAGACTACTGGCGGGCACGGGTTCGGGAAGGGCATCACTTCGGCAGCCATACATGGCATCACCGCACACTCCGGCACGACTTGCCGGATGGACGGATTCTCAGCACAGGCAGCGACGGGCATGCAAACCGGCTGGATCAACCCGCGTTTTGCGAAGAATTGGGACGCGTAAATACCCGCTTCACTGCCCTCACGGGCCGCGCCCTTGACCCCCTCTGGCGCGCTCCTGGCGGACATACCACGCCACGCAGCCTGGAATGGGCACCCCAGTGTGGCTTTACCCGTCACGTGGGCTGGTCTCCGGCAGGATTCCTGGGCGATGAACTGCCATCAGAAGCTTTCCCAAACCCCCGGTTGCTGCAACGGGCGCTCCACGACATCAAGGATGGCGACATCCTGATGATGCACCTCGGCATCCGTTCCCGTCATGATCCTTTTGTGGCCGTCTTCGAACCGCTGATCGAAGGGCTGGAGGCGCGTGGCTTCTGCTTTGCGGTATTGCCATGAGTCTTGCCGACTCCCCGGTTAACGCCTTTATCCTGACCCAGGCCTGGGTTTTTGAACATCTGGTCGAACCCGCCCTGCACGCCACGGGATGGATGGAATATCAGGAGCAGGCTTTTGACGCCACCGAATTTGCCTTGCTGGGACTTGTGGAAATCGCCCTCCTGGTAATCCTGTTTCGCCCTATGGAGGCCCTCCTGCCGGCAGAACATTGGCCTTCGCGGCGCCCGGTCCTCATCGATGTGCTCTACACCCTGCTGCACCGGGTCGGGTTCATCCCCCTCGTCCTGTTTGTGTTGATGTGGCCCCTGACTTTTGGACTGGAGGCCTGGTTGCGTCTGCACGGGTATATCCCGTACACCCTTGAGGATCTTTTTCCCTCGCTGAACAGTCGCCCGTTGACCACCTTCCTGATTTATCTTGTCGTCCTGGATTTTTCGGGCTACTGGTTTCACCGTTTTCAGCACCGGCTGGAATGGTGGTGGGCTTTGCACGGCTTACACCATAGCCAGCGCGCCATGAGCTTCTGGACGGACGACCGCACCCATTTTCTGGATGATATCCTTGGCGCCGCCTGGCTTGCCCTGATCAGCCTGCTCATCGGCGTTCCGCCCGCACAGTTCATTTTACTGTTGATGATCACCCGTATCCTGCAGAGCTTCGCCCACGCCAACGTGGCCATTCGCTTTGGACGGCTGGGCGAGCGCCTGCTGGTCAGTCCCCATTACCACCGGGTGCATCACGGCATGGGTACGGGTAGCCAAAGCGGCGACCAAAGCTGCAATTTTGCCGTTCTGTTCCCGGTGTGGGACATTATTTTCGGTACGGCAAATTTCATGCGTGCCACCCCCCCCACCGGCATCCTGGATCAGCTCGATGGCCGCGACTACGGCACGGGCCTGGTGCGCCAACAGATTTTGGGATTCCAGCGCCTGCTCCGGGCGCTACGCGGCCTCCGGGCCTGAATCCCCTCTTGAAAACACCGGGGAGCGCCCCCATCTCACCAGACGACCCCTTTTGTTCAACCTGAAAACAACTTACGGTTATCGCCCATGAGCCAAAAAGAATCCATGCAGTTCCAGACGGAAGTGAAACAGCTGCTTCAGCTGATGATCCACTCCCTATACAGCAACAAGGAAATTTTTCTGCGCGAACTGATCTCCAACGCCTCTGACGCCTGCGACAAACTGCGTTTTGAAGCCCTGCAGAACAGCGCCCTGCTCGAATCCGATCCCGATCTCAAAGTACGTATCAGCCTCGACAAGTCAGCGCGTACATTAACCCTGACTGACAACGGTATCGGGATGTCGCGCGACGAAGTAGTCGCCAACATCGGAACCATCGCAAGATCCGGGACCCGCGAATTCTTGAGCCAGCTCTCCGGTGATCAGGCTCGCGACTCGGCACTGATCGGACAGTTTGGCGTCGGATTCTATTCTTCGTTCATCGTGGCTGACCGGGTCACACTGACCACCCGGCGCGCCGGACTGGCTCCCAGTCAGGGCGTGCTCTGGGAATCCACCGGCGATGGCTCCTTCACCCTGGAAGAAGGAACCGTTGCGGCACGCGGCACCAGCGTGACCCTTCACTTCAAGGCCGGTGAAGACGGGTTTCTGGAGCCATGGCAGATCAAGTCGATTGTGCGTCGCTATTCCGATCACATCCAGTTGCCCATTGTCATGCAACGTGAGGCCGAAGGAGACCAACCGGCCGCGGACGAAACCCTCAACCAGGCCAGCGCGCTCTGGGCACGTCCCAAGAATGAAATCACCGAGGAGCAGTATCAGGAGTTTTACAAGCATGTCGGACATGATTTTGAAGCCCCGTTGGCCTGGAGCCACGCCCGCGTGGAAGGCAAGCAGGAATATACCGAATTGCTGTACATCCCGGCACGGGCGCCATTCGACCTGTGGGATCGTGAGCCACGTCATGGCATCAAGCTTTATGTGCGTCGCGTGTTTATCATGGAAGACGCCAAGAAACTGCTGCCGCAGTATCTACGATTCGTTCGTGGGGTAATCGACTCGGCTGATTTGCCACTCAATGTGTCTCGTGAAATCCTGCAGGAATCGAAAGATATCGACGCCATACGCGCCGGCTGTACCAAAAAAGTCCTGGGACTGCTGGAAGACCTGGCTGAAAACCAGAAAGACAAGTACCGCACCTTCTGGAAAGAGTTTGGCCGCGTGTTCAAGGAAGGTGCAGGAGATGAGTTTGCCAATCGTGAGAAGTGGGCAGGGTTGTTGCGTTTCTCAACGACGCACACCGACCAGGAGGAACAGACAGAGTCCCTGAAGGATTACATCGGGCGCATGAAGGAGGGCCAGGAGGCAATCTACTATGTGACGGCAGAGACGCATGCTGCCGCAAAGAATAGCCCCCACCTTGAAATCTTTCGCTCCAAAGGGGTCGAAGTGTTGTTGCTATCCGACCGTGTGGATGAATGGGTGGCCTCCCACCTTGAAAACTTCGAAGGCAAGAAACTGCAGTCCGTCGCCAAGGGTGACCTGGATCTGACCCCATTGGGCGGAGACGCCCCAAAAATTGAAACACCCCAGGGCGAAACCCTCAAGCCCTTGCTGGAAGCCATGAAGAGCGCACTGGGGAATCGCGTCAAGGATGTTCGGGTAAGCCAGCGCCTGACCGAGTCTCCCGCATGTCTGGTCACGGAAGAAGGCGCAATATCGGGCAACCTGGAACGAATGCTGAAGGCTGCCGGACAGCATGTACCCGTTTCAAAACCGATTCTGGAAATCAACCCCGATCACCGTCTCGTGATCCGTCTTAAACTTGAAACCGATACGGCGCGTATCGCCGACTGGAGCCAGCTTTTGTTCGAACAGTCGCTGCTGGCTGAGGGCGGGCAACTGGAAGACCCGGCTAGTTTTGTAAAACGGCTCAATCAGTTGATGCTTCAATAACCCCGGTGTGCGGGCCCAGCGTTTTGAGCCAAAGCAAACCCGCTACGGTTTTGGCGTCGTTGATGATCCCCTCTTCGATCCAGCGGTAGGCTTGCTGCAATGGGACGGGGAGCGTTTCAAGAAACTCTTCCTCGTCCCGACGGTGGGCATCAAAACTCATCTGCCTTGCCAGAAAATATTCAATCCGCTCGGTGGAATAGGCAATGCACAGATGCAGGGTGGTCAGGTGCTCCCAGTGCGCCGCCACATATCCGGTTTCTTCAAGCAATTCACGTTGTGCCGCCTCCAGAGGCGGCTCTCCCGGCTCCAGCTTGCCCGCAGGGATCTCGTAATAGTGTTGACGATTGGGATAACGATACTGGTATTCCAGCAATACGGTCTCTGAATCCAGCATGGGAATAATGGCTGCTGCGCCATTGTGGACGATGTACTCGCGTACGGTGGTTCGCCCATCGGGGAGCCTGACCGTATCCTGACGCACGTCGAGTAACCGGCCTTTGAAGACCTGTTGCGAATCCACCATGTGCTCTGTGAAATCGTACGGCAGTTCGGGAGACTTCGTCACAAAACCTGTCACCTCATGGATTGACTGATGGACACCATGCACAGATCAATCAGGGGTTGCGGCACAATACCGAACACCAGGATGGCTAATCCGTTGAGTCCCACCAGCACGCGGTGATCGGTTTCAGCGATCAGCGGGCTGTTGTCTGCCGGCTCATCCATATACATGAGCTTGATCACGCGCAGGTAATAGAAGGCGC
>JAGWPH010000174.1 GCA_028870615.1 Betaproteobacteria bacterium | reverse complement strand
CGTCCAGTGTGCGGAGTAAACGAACAGGGGCGATCCTGTTCATTGACCTGGACAATTTCAAAACGATCAACGATACCCTTGGTCATGCGCGGGGAGATTTGCTATTGCAGCAGGCAGCTACCCGTCTGACCTCCTGTGTACGCGAAGAAGATACCGTGGCACGCATCGGTGGCGACGAGTTCGTGGTCATGCTGGAAAATCTGAGCACAGATGAAACCGAGGCCGCTACCCAGACAGAATCCATCAGCGAAAAAATCCTTGCGGTCCTTAGCCAGGCTTATCAGGTTGCTTCACATGAATGCCACAGTACCTGCAGCATCGGCATCACCCTGTTCAATGATCGTCAGCAGCAGACAGATGAATTATTGAAACAAGCCGACATCGCCATGTACCAGGCCAAGAAAGCCGGTCGTAACACCCTGTGCTTCTTCGATTCACGGATGCAAGACACCGTTACTGCCCGTGCTGTACTTGAAGGCGAATTGCGCAACGCCCTTGATAATCACCAGTTCCAGATGTATTACCAAATCCAGATGAATAGCTTTCAGCAACCCGTAGGGGCCGAGGCGCTGATCCGCTGGAACCATCCGGATCGGGGATTGTTGCTTCCTGGACAATTCATTCCACTGTTGGAAGAAACCGGGCTGATATTGCCCATCGGGCAGTGGGTCTTGGAGACGGCTTGTACCCAGCTCAAAGCCTGGGAACAGGAGGAGCACGCCCGTGGGCTCGTTTTGGCAGTGAATGTCAGCGCGAGGGAATTCCGCCGAACTGATTTCGTGGCACAAGTGCAGGCCACCGTGCAGCGGTATGCCATCAACCCGAAGCTGCTCAAGCTGGAACTGACCGAAAGCGCGCTGCTGGAAAATGTCGAGGATACGGTTGCAACCATGAACGCACTGAAAGAAATCGGTGTTCGATTTACGTTGGACGATTTTGGTACCGGATATTCATCCCTGCAATACCTCAAACAATTGCCGCTCGACCAGATCAAGATTGACCAATCGTTTGTGCGCGATCTTGCCGTTGACAGCAGCGATAGGGCCATTGTGCGCACCATCCTTGCCATGGCGCATAGCATGAACCTGGAGGTTATTGCCGAGGGTGTCGAGACAGAGGAGCAGTTGCAAATACTCCTGAACATGGGCTGTACCCATTACCAGGGGTATTTGTTTGGCAAACCGGTGCCGATTGCGCAGTTTGAAGTGCTGGAGAAACAGGGTTGAATGCTCTTGATCTCTAAACGATTATTCGCATCCATACCGGTCAAAGTAGGTTAGAATCTACCCGGCATTCCTGTCATACTGACGGCCAAAGCGCAAATTCCACCTGAGAACCTGAAGGAGTATTCCATGGCTACAACAGCAAAGAAGGAAAGCAAACCAAACGCTGGTTTCATGAAGCCCGTCATCCTGTCCAACGTGTTAGCGAACATCATCGGCTCAGGGCCCATGCCGCGCACGGAGGTTACGAAAAAAATATGGGAGTACATCAAGAAGCACAATTTGCAGGACCCGGTGAACCGCCGCATGATCAATGCTGATGCAAAACTGGGAGCTATTTTCGGGGGAAAGAAGCAAGTATCCATGTTTGAAATGACAAAACTGATTTCAAACCATTTGAAATAGTGGGCTGTTGGTGGCGCGGCTCGCCTGTTCCCTGATTCTGGAATAAGGCGAAGGGTTACGATGGCTTCAACTGTACCTTTGGTTTTCTGCCCGGTGCCGCCGGAGGAGTGTACCCGGCCAAACGGCAACTGATTCCCTCGACTTTCTTGCCTTTCTCGAACCTGATCAAATGGCACGCCATAACCGTCCCCTTTGCCGCAAGTGCTGACAAAAGAATGTGTACTTTTGCAAGGGGGATACCCGTGGCCAAGGCGATGTCCGTGTCCATCTGTTCGCCGTGATCTTTCAGGAATTGTAAGATATCTTTCATTGTAGGGTCAGTTTTTCTCCGGGTTGATTGGTCATGCTATGCATCTTAGAGCAATATACCGGGGCAGTGTAATTTTCCGCATCAATGAATCGACCTTCGGACAATCACTGCCATTCCCTCAAGTTTCCCGGCAGTCTGTTTTTATTTCGACAAGCCAAAAAAATCTGACCAGGATTCATTGGAACCGAGTAGCATCAAATTGTTCTCCATGGGATGTGCTTGGGCAGGATGCCATTTCCAGTTGATAGCGGCGGAAGGAATGCGTATGATTCTAATGAGAAAAATTACCAGAATTTCATGGTTGTTCGCCATGGCTGCGTTTATTACTGCTTGCGCAACGGTACCGCCTCGAAGTGCCTCTGAGATTGCAGAGGATAAGAAAATCGAGCTTGCGGTGATACAACAACTCACTGACGACCCAGGCATTTACGCCCAGCATATCGAGGTCAGTGTGCGCCGGGGTGTTGTTACGTTATCTGGATTTGTTTTAGAAGGCCGGGAATTATTTGAAGCAATCCAGATCGCCTCACGCGTCCCCGGAGTTATCTCCGTTAATGATCAGATGGAACTGGAAGTATTCGGGCGCGGTGGAAAGGGTGGCGGGGGCGGTTGAGAAGCGTGAGGCTGGCCAAACGCATCGTAAGGCCGGGAAGGTCATCGCAATACACAACATTTCAATCCCCGGCCTTGAGCTGCCACGCAGAGTGGCACCCAACGCAGTAGGTTAGCATGGTGCTCAACATCTTCAAAAGCTCTGGTGTGGGCGTTCCCGTTTCAGCCGCTTGGGCGAGCGCATCCATTTGGTGGTGAACGCTCATGCCCATCGATTTGAAGGGCATGGGAAGTTTGGCCATGAGCACCGGGTTAACATCGACGGACAAAGCCATTCCAGCCGCACGCGAGGACCTGGCGACCAAGCCCATGTCCCCCTGATTGATGCCCTCAAGGATGCCTTGTGTGGCTGATAACATGCCACGCATCTCCCGCAAAATCATGATTCGTTCACTAGGCTGCAACACGATGGCAGTACGATCGTCTGTTCCACTTGTGACATTTCCATGAACGAAGAACCATGCGATAACGGTCATGGTGACCAGCCACAGCGCGATCGCGGCCAAGGCCAATTTGCTGATTTTCATGAAGCACTCCGTTTTTTCAAGGTGTTGCTTGGTGACCAGGCACTGCGGTGGTGATTTTTGGCGACTCATCCTTGGAAATGGGCCCGCTTATGCCAACAGCAGGGAAGATGCCAGACAGCCTGTCAGCGATCGTCGACGCTGAGGAAACTTGATTTGAGACGCTGGAAGCTGCTTCCTTGACGTTGCCGAGGGTGGACTGCATTGCCGGATTGGACGACATGTTGGAGATCAGGGTTTCGGATTGCTCCATGAGGGCCTTACCACGCAATAGGGCAAGTGTGAAGTTAAAGGCAGCCGCACCCAGTTCGGTTTTCTGATCGGCGTCCATGTTTTGAATTTCTGCCATTAACCGATCGTTTCTCAGGATTTCATTTAACACTGCCTGCCTGTGCTTTTCCACTTCCATGAGCTTGGCTCGCCTTTCTTCCGGGTCAGCCACTTCATTGGCAGCTTTCTTGTCTTTTTCGATCATGGTAATACTTTCCTTGTCGGCCAGGCAATGGACAAGGCGGGAAGTTGATTTATCCATGAGTTTCCCTACTGCCCTAACGGACTGCACGAAAGCATCTGGGTCATCTGCGCTGGTATCAGCGCTACCCCCACCCATCGTGCCCATCAGATTGCCAAAGCTAAAGGCCATCACTTTGGGCGCACACAAGGTGACAGCGAGGGTAATGAGAACGACGTAGCGCCTTGATCGCTGGTGATTGATCATTTTAATGTTCTCAAATATTTTTTAGAAACCAGTGTGACCAGAAGCAGCGCACGTTCAAAATGGTGTGAATTCATGTTTTTTGTCCTTATCCTGTTACAGGGGGTTGTTTGCCAGACGACCGATGCACTGCATCAAATCATCCCATGACCTGGAGAAGGCAGCGGTGCCTTCGCGCTGAAGGGCAGTGGCAAGCGCGTCATTATCGATGCCCGCGTGGGCAAATTTTGCGAGCACAATTTCAGCACTGCCCCCATCAATGGGCAAAGCATGCTCAACTTTTCCGTGCTCGGCGAAGGCGAGCAGTGTTTTTTCTGGCATGGTGTTGATCGTACCCGGAGCTGCCAGTGCTTCGACGTAAAGAACATCGGGGGCGGTGGGGTCCTTGGTGCCAGTGCTGGCCCATAGCAATCGTTGCGGCCGGGCTCCGGATGCAGCCAGTTTCTGCCAGCGCTTTGACGCCAGCAGATCCCGGTAGGATCGGTACGTACGCATGGCGATGCCAATGCCCAGGTGGTTGCGAAGCTTGTTTGGAACCCGGTCATTGACTGCTACGTCCCACCGGCTGACGAAAATAGATGCCACGGAAGCGACGTATGGATCACGGCCGGCGGCGATGCGTCGTTCGATGCCACGCATATACGCTTCTGCAGCCGCGACGTAGTGCTCACGTGAGAACAGCAGTGTGACATTCACTGGAACACCCCTGAAGATTACCTCTTCTATTGCGGGGATCCCTGCGCGGGTACCCGGTATCTTGATGAAAAGGTTGGGGCGTTGTGCACGCTCGTGAAGTTGAACAGCTGCCGCGATGGTTCCAGGGGTATCGTCCGCCAGCAATGGAGAGACTTCCAGCGATACCCAGCCATCCAGGCCGTCGGTTGCTTCGTAAACCGGACGGAAACAATCGGCGGCCTGGGTCAAGTCCTCCAAGGCCAGTTCGAAGAACAATGTTTCACCCGACTTGCCTTCAACGGTTTTTTTCCGGATGACATCGGCGTAATAACCGGTGCTCTTGATTGCCTGATCAAAGATTGTGGGATTGGAAGTCAAACCGGTCACCGCAAGCTCTTTGATGTAGCGGTTGAGTGTGCCGCTTGTCAGGAGCGAACGCGTGATGTTGTCAAGCCAGAGGCTTTGACCCAGATTGTGAAGTTGCTGTGCAGCATTCATCATGACTACGCCTCGTCCAGGCCAGGGTTGTGCCAGCTGCCGTCTTTGGCGATGAGTGCATTGGCTTGTTTGGGCCCCCAGCTATGGCGTCGGTAAGGATGAATTTGATATGGGGTATTGAGGACGGGGTCGACCACAGCCCAGGAGGCTTCAACCGCATCCTCACGAGTAAATAGTGCGCCATTGCCGGTCATAGCATCGCCCAGAAGCCGCTCATAAGGTGTTTCTTCTCCTGGCCGTTCATCAACCAGGTAGAGCTCACGCTGGTCGCCGACAAAGTCCTTGCCTGCGCGCTTGACGCGTGCAGCGAGGGCGACAGCGGAGTTTGGAGATAGCCGGAAGCGTAGATAATTGGCTCGGCCGGACACAGGCGCTGAATCGGCAAACAACCGCTGCGGCGGTGGCTTCAGTTGGACGATCACCTCGGTGGCGGTCTGAGCCAGAAACTTGCCCGATCGCAGGTACCACGGTACTCCTTCCCAGCGCCACGAGTCGATAAAAAGCCGCAGAGCGCAAAATGTTTCAACGTTGGAGTGCTTTGCTACGCCTGGTTCGTTACGGTAGCCTGCGTATTGACCGCGCACTACGTCGTCTGGATTAAGCGCGCGCATTGCCTGGAAAACATCGGTTGTTTCGCCGTGTACGGCACCAAAACCTCTATAAGTTGGCGGCTCCATGGCTAGCAGTGCAACGATCTGGAAAAGATGATTTTGAATGACGTCGCGCAGACAACCGGCGGTTTCGTAGAATGCGCCCCGTCCCTCAATGCCAAAGTCTTCGGATAGGGTTATCTGAACATTAGCCACATAGTTTCGGTTCCAGATCGGCTCCAGGAAGGAATTGGCGAAGCGGAAATACAGGAGATTCATGATCGCCTCTTTCGCAAGGTAATGATCAATGCGAAAGATCGAATCTTCCTGGAACACCAACCTTGCGACACTATTGAGGCTTTGCGCCGAGGCCAGGTCGCGCCCGAATGGCTTTTCAACAATGACGCGCGCCTGGTTTGCGAGACCTGCGGCACCAAGGCCTTGGATCACCGTCGCAAATAGTGCGGGCGGAATGGCGAGGTAGTGTGCCGGGCGCCGGACATTGCCCAGGGTTTTCTTGAGTGCGTTGAATGTGCCTGGATCGCTGTAGTTGCCGGCAACATAGCGAAGCAAAGAAAGCAGATGATGGAGTGCTGGCCGGTCATCAATCTT
Source organism: Betaproteobacteria bacterium (assembly GCA_028870615.1). Classification (GTDB taxonomy): domain Bacteria; phylum Pseudomonadota; class Gammaproteobacteria; order Burkholderiales; family Ferrovaceae; genus JAJZRV01. Next base: position 1,141 of record JAGWPH010000174.1, on the reverse strand, counting down.
GCTGAATTGTTTTATGCTATCCGTGACATGCTTACGAAGTTGCATCATGTTCCAATCAGAGGTGGCAATGCCAACCACCGGAACGTTAAGAACGCCCCGTTTAGCCATCGCATAGAGTGCGGGAAAGATTTTTTTATATGCGAGGTCGCCTGTCACGCCAAACAGTACCAGCGCGTCAGACCGGGTCCCACTACTGCCGGTTTTGTTCATGCATTCTCCATGGCGGCCGTGTATTGGCCTTGGCAGGCCGCGCCATTTAGCCGCGCACGATGGTACAGAGCTTGCTGCGCGATCACTTTGTTCTCTGCCTTGCCACGCCAGGCCTTAAGCACGGGAGCCTGCAAGGCGCGCCCGTAGGAAAAGCTCAACGTCCATGGCTGTCGTTCTGCGTCGATATTCATGGCATTCAGATTGGCCGTCGCCACAGACTCGGTCTGACCGCCGGAGAGGAAATTGATTCCCGGCACCGCTGCTGGCACTGTGCGTCGCAGGCAGAACAGGGTGGCCTGCGCGACCTGTTGAGGAGTCGCCTGCGTTGGATTTGCGCTTCCCGGCGTGACCATGCTGGGTTTCAGGAGCATGCATTCAAGCGCAACCCGTTGCTGATATAGCGCATCAAACACCGCATGCAGCACCCTTTCGGAGACGCGCGCACCGATCTCGAACGTGTGGTCTCCATCCATCAGTACCTCGGGTTCGACGATCGGTACGAGGCCTTGCTCCTGACAAATGGCTGCGTAGCGTGCCAAGGCATGCGCATTGGCTGCAATCGCCGAGTGGGTAGGGATTTCTGCGCCAACGGCAATCACTGCACGCCACTTGGCAAAACGTGCTCCCAGTTTTTTATATTCGCTCAATCGCTGCGCCAGGCCATCCAAGCCTTGCGTCACTTTCTCTCCCGGAAAGCCGGGTAACGGCACTGTTCCCATATCCACTTTGATGCCGGGTACGATGCCCTGTGCTGTCAGCAATTGTGGTAACGCCACATCTGTCGCACTTTTCTGTTTTAGGGTCTCTTCAAACAGGATGACCCCGCTGATGAATGCACCCAGTCCGGGGGTGGAAAACAACAGCTCCCGGTAGTCGCGCCTCGACTCATACGTGCACGTCACATCAATTGTCTTAAAGCGTTTTTCAATGG
>JAGWPH010000173.1 GCA_028870615.1 Betaproteobacteria bacterium | reverse complement strand
TGCTGCAACGCTTTCCACTCCAAGCGCCACTTATGATGCTCAACCCAATCAACTCATTACTGGAACATCAGGGGTTGATACGGTGGTTGTTTCCGAACCGTCTACCAATTTCAGCGTCTCAACCTCGGGCACTTCTTCAGTCATCACTGATAATTCCGGCAGTTACGGGACGGATACTCTTGCCGACATCCAGTTTCTGAAATTTTCAGATAAAACGATTTATGTGGGACCTGCACTGACGGATGCGAATGGCAATCTCACTAAAGCAGCCAACATTGATGGCCTTGAAATTGCCTTTACTGGCGATGCTGCCGGTAACACTGTATACAGCTCGAACTTCAACTACACGAACGGTGTGGCGTTGGCAAATCAGTTCATCACGAATGCCGGATTAACCAATGATGCTACAGGGTTGGCAACGGTATTTAAAAATCTTGGCCTCGCGACGGCAGGCGATAATGGCCTCCCTACAGACGCCGCCAATAATCAGGCCGGACTTTACAGTGTCATGGCTGATTTAATACAAAATAATTCCGGGGTGATTGCGGCGGGTGGTTTGGCCTACGCCACAGATTGGCTGGTCAACGCGCTCGCCTCCATTACAACGGCCAACCCGAATTACGCTGCTTATAGCGCCGCTGCCGCCGCCCTGGATACCCACATCGTCAACGCACACAATTATTCTTCCCAGGCCGCAAACCTTAACCCAGAAGCAATCAGTACGGTTTCCATGGGGATTACCGGAGTGTTGACGCAACCGTTTGATCAACAGGCATAGAAACCGCCGCTACAAATAAAGCCGGAATGGCGCGTAACCCCGCAGTTTCTCTCTCACTTTGCACTTTCGTTTGCGATTTGCACCCATCCTGTTTTTATTTGCCCCTTGGCCAACCCAGGATTGGGTTGGATGTGAGACAGGGAAGAAACTGGCCATGCTTTTGCGGCAGTGTGGAATAATTCAGGAAATCTTGCCAGGATACATTTGAAATGCGCTTGGCTGAACAGAATGGTCCCACGAGGAGTTCGGTGCCGACATCCGCCGAAATCGATCAGATCGTTGCGCTGTTCGATGCCGGTAACCATGTTGAACTGGAAAACCGTACGCTCTTACTGATCAAACAGTACCCCGCCTCCGGGTTTGCCTGGATGGTATTGGGTACTGTGCTTCAGGCACAAGGAAAAAACGGTCTGCCCGCTTTGCAAAAGGCAACGGAGCTCATGCCCAATAATGCCGAGGCGCACATGAACCTGGGCAATGCATTGAAAGAACTTGGGCGACTTGATGACGCTGTGGCAAGCTACCGCCTGGCACTGGGGATCAAACCCGATTTTGTCATGGCGCACTACAACTTGGGCAATGCATTGAAAGGCCTCGGTCAACTTGATGACGCTGTGGCAAGTTACCAGCGAGCGCTGAAGATCAAGCCCCATTACGCCGAGGCACACAACAATTTAGGCAATGCATTGAAAGACCTCGGACGACTTGACGAAGCCCTGGCAAGCTATCGCCTGGCGCTGGAGATCAGGCCCGATTTCTCCGATGCACACAACAATCTGCTGTTTGTCCACAACTACTTGTCCGATCAGCCTGCAATGGTATCGCTGGCTGAAGCCAGACGCTTCGGCGATCTGGTTGCGCGAAAGATTCACCCGCATACGAGCTGGCACAATGTTCCAGAATCCAGCAAGTGCTTGCGTGTCGGCTGGGTATCCGGTGATCTGCGTAGTCACTCTGTAGGCCACTTTATCGAAGGTATGCTGGCGGCTCTGGTATCCCATTTCCCCGGCCGGTTAGAGGTTATTGCCTACTCCAGCCATTTTGAATCAGACGCGCTGACAGAGCGAATCAGGGCCTGCTGCCATGGCTGGCATCCGGTGGCGGGACTTTCCGACGATGGTCTTGCCCAGCAGATACGTTGTGACGGCATTGATATTTTGATCGACCTTTCGGGGCATACCGCTTACAACCGTTTGCCCATGTTTGCCCGGAAGCCCGCGCCGGTGCAGGTGACCTGGCTGGGGTATTTCGCTACTACCGGAGTTGCGGCCATAGACTATCTCATTGCCGACCCCTGGACGCTTCCTGAATCTGAAGAAGCTTATTTCACAGAAAAGATCTGGCGACTGCCGGAAACCCGGCTGTGCTTTACCCCGCCGGATGTGGATGTGCAAGTTGGCCCGCTTCCCGCACTGTCTAATGGACATATCACTTTTGGGAGCTTCAATAATTTGTCCAAGATGAACGACGATGTCGTTGCATTGTGGGCGCGGGTGTTGGCAGCCGTGCCGGATAGCCGTCTGCTCCTTGTGGCCGGTCAATTCAAGGAAGCTTCGGTGCGGCAAAAGACCATCGAACGTTTTGCAACTCATGGGGTTGCTGCTCACCGGATTATTATGGAGGGCTTCAAACCAAGAAATGAATATTTGTCCGCTTATCATCGCGTGGATATTGCCCTTGACCCGTTTCCCTTTCCGGGGGGCGCCACAAGCGTCGAGGGGCTGTGGATGGGTGTACCTGTATTGACCCTGGCAGGTGAGCGTTTCCTGTCCCGTCAGGGTGTTGGTATATTGACCAACGCGGGCCTATCGGAATGGATTGCCACCGATACCGATAATTATGTGGCACGAGCGGTAACTCATGCTGGCGACCTGCAATGCCTGGCTGCCCTACGCTGCAGGTTACGTCAACAGGTGGCGGCCTCTCCATTACTTGATGCGCCGCGTTTCGCAAAACATTTCGAGGCTGCCTTGCGCGGCATGTGGAAAGTGTGGTGTGATCAACAGACCAAAACCCGAGATGAAAAGATTCGTAATGCCGGAGCAGCGGCATCACTGCGGAAGCCGCATTCAAATGGAGTTTTTGGTATGGTAGACGCAAAATCTGCCTCGAAGATTGCAAATGGCGCCGTTCGAGAAAAATTCCAGAAGGCTCTGGCCTTGCATCAACAAGGGCAACTGGATCAAGCGCAAACACTCTACGAAGAGGTTCTTGAAACCCAACCCGAGCATTTTAACGCGCTCCATTTGTCAGGCGTCATTGCCAGCCAATCAGGAAATCAACAAAAGGCGATTGCATTAATTGACAAAGCCATTGCCTTCAAACCAAATTTTGCAGATGCCTACAGCAATCGCGGCATTGCACTCCATAAACTCAAGCAGTTTGATGCGGCCCTGGCAAGCTTCGACAAGGCCATTGCCTTCCGGCCGGACTATGTCGAGGCCCACTACAATCGCGGCCTGACGCTCCATGAGCTCGAGCAATTCGATGCGGCCCTGGCAAGCTTCGACAAAGCCATTGCCCTGCAACCGAACCATGCGGAGGCCTACTACAACCGCGGCTTTACACTTTCCAAGCTCAAGCGGTTTGAAGCGGCCCTGGCAAGTTATGACGAAGCAATCACGCTCCGGCCGGATTATGCCGAAGCCCACAACAATCGCGGCTTTATGCTTTACAAACTCAAGCGGTTTGATGCGGCCCTGGCAAGTTATGACCAGGCGATCGCCCTTCAGCCGGACTATGCCGAAGCCCACAACAACCGCGGCTTTACGCTTTATGAACTCAAGCGGTTTGATGCGGCCCTGGCAAGCTATGACAAGGCCATTTCCATTCGGCCGGGCTATCCTGAAGCCTACAGCAATCGCGGCTTTACGCTTTACGCACTTGAGCGGTTTGATGAAGCCCTGGCAAATTACGACCAGGCCATTGTCTTCAGACCGGACTTTGCGGAGGCTTTCAACAACCGCGGCAATGTCTTCTTTGAACTCGAGCGGTTTGATGCGGCCCTGGCAAGTTTCAACGAGGCCATTGCCTGCAAATCGGGCTATGCGGAGGCCCACAACAATCGCGGCAATGTATTCCATGAGCTTGGGCAGTTTGAGGAGGCCCTGGTAAATTTTGATAAGGCCATCGCGTTCAAGCCGGAATTCGCAATAGCCTACAGCAACCGTGGTATTACACTTCTTCAGCTAAACCGGTTGGACGAAGCCATGGCAAGTTTTGACAAAGCCATCTCGCTTGAGCCGGACCTCCCTGTGGCGCACTGGAACAAATCGATTCTTCTTTTGCTTACCGGAGATCTGATCCGGGGCTTCGAAGAACACGAATGGCGCTGGAAGAATGAGCAACTATCGGTATTCAAGGAGAAAAGAGCATTTGCCCAGCCCCTATGGCTTGGCGCCGAAGCCCTGGCAGGGAAAACAATCCTGCTTCACAGTGAACAGGGCTTGGGTGACGCGATACAATTCTGTCGTTACGCCGCAATGGTTTCCGGCCTGGGGGCTCGCGTCACACTGGAAGCGCCCGTTTCATTAATCAAGCTGTTAACCGGTCTCGAGGGTGTTTCACAGCTGATTCCAAAAGGAAGCCCCCTGCCCGCCTTTGATTATCACTGCCCCCTGTTGAGTCTGCCGCTGGCATTCAAGACAACCATGGACACCATCCCCTGTCCAGACCACTATTTAAAGAGTGATCCCGCCAGGGTGGCGCAATGGCGGCTCAAGCTGGGAGAAAAAACCAGGCCCCGCATCGGGCTGGTGTGGAGCGGCAACCCCAAACACAAAAATGACCATAACCGCAGCATTTCTCTGGCCAGTTTGCCAAGGTGCTTGCCCGATCATTGTCAGTACGTGAGTTTACAAAAGGAGTTGCGCGACGGCGATTTGCACACGCTGCAGTCCTGGCCTGATCTCCTGCACTTTGGTGGCGAATTCGATAATTTCAGCGATACGGCAGCCCTATGCGAGCTGATGGATGTCATCATCAGCGTGGACACCAGCATGGCCCATCTTGCAGGGGCCATGGGTAAAAAAGTATGGATCCTGTTGCCCTTCCTGCCCGATTGGCGCTGGCTATTGAACCGGAATGACAGCCCGTGGTATCCACGTGCCACACTTTACCGACAGGACAGGCGAGGCGATTGGGAAAGCGTGCTTGCAAAAATAAAATCGGACCTGGTGCAGTTATTCCAATAAACAAATGAGGACTTGAATGCATTCACCTGGATTTATCGGAGTCGCCGGACTGCCCCGTTCGGGCTCGACCCTGTTGTGCCAACTGTTGGCGGAGCATCCGGATATTCATTGCGAGGGCCATAGCTCGCCACTGTGCAACGCGCTGCTCAACACGCGCCGCTCGATTAGCGACGATGCCTTCCTGTTGTCCCAGCTTGATGTTCAGTTCGACCGCACTTACCAGCACCTTCAGGCGGCCATGACCGGATTTTTGCGGCATTGGTACCATGATTGCCAGAAACCCTGGGTGGCCGACAAAAACCGCGCCTGGCTGCACTGTATCGAGATGCTGCTACAGCTCGATCCCAACGCCCGCCTCCTGGTCAATATCCGCGAACTGGGCCAGGTCTATGGCTCCATCGAAGCGCAACACCAGCGTACCATCCTGCTGGACTTTGTGGATCATCTGGCAGATTTCGATCGCTATAACCGCGCCATCCAACTGTTTTCTCCGGGCAAATCGGTGGGCACGCCGTTAGCCTCCATCCGCGCCGTGCAAAACCTGCCCATGGCCATTCGCGATCGATTGTATTTCGTGAAATTCGAGCATCTGGTGAAGGAGCCGGTCACCTGCATGAACCAGATTTTCAAATGGATCGGGCTGGCTCCCCACACCATTGACCCTGAGCGCCTTACGGTCCAGCCCCAGGAAAGCGACAGCCACTACCGCTACAAATTCTCGCACCGCCGCGGTCCCCGGATCGATCCGCCCGATCCTCATGTCATTCCGCCGGCGATTCAAAAGCAGATTGAAACCACGAATGCGTGGTATTACCAGGCGTTCTACCAGAAAGGCTAGAAGGTCAGCAGCCCCGACAGTTTCACCAAGGTGTCGCCAGCACCAAACAGGCTGCCCAAGGTGCCGGCCTGCTCGACCAGATAGGTGTCCCCCTGAAACTGGAATGCGGCCACATCATGGGTCGACAGGCCCAGCCCGCTGCTTGCCAACGTTCCGTTGACCCATGTGGACAATTGATTGATATCCAACCCGTTTGTGGTCGCATAAGCGGATAGGGTCGAGGCGGACACGGTCGTCACGACCGGGCTCCCCGCTTGTGGGTCGGCAGTGAACTGAAGGTGATCCGTATTGGGGTTGTAGCCGGCAATCGTCACCTGGGCAAGGTTTCCGGTATAGCCCACGGCACCCACCGCGATCTGATCCGTCGTGCCCACCCCATGCGTTCCCAAAGTAATCGTGCCGTTTACCCCGGCGCCTGTCAGCGTAATCTGGTTGGTCCCCGTCCCCACCGTAATGTTGACCTGTCCTTGCGCACTGCCATCGGTAACCTGGTTGCTGCCGTTGCCCAGGGTGATTTGGTCCATGTGCCCGGCAGCGGCGCCGTTAACCAGATCCAATGTCACTCCCTGCGAATCCCCCGCTCCGTTCACCGTGACGCCACTGCTCACGGCGTCTCCCGACAAGGTGAGCGCTACATTGCCCGACAGGTTCAGTGTTGCAATCTGCGTGCTGGTTTGACTGGTATCTCCCACGGTCAACACGCCCGTTCCCGTCTGCGTGAACGTTGCGGTGGTCAAATTGGCCGCATTGAGCGCATGAATGGCACTGTTGCCCTGAGCGCTGTCGGTCACGGTGAGTACCGTGGCCTGGTCCGTCAATGCGGACACAATCAGGGGCTGCGGGCCACTGATGCTCAGATCGGCCAGATTAAGATCCGTGAGTTGCCCCACCGTTTGGCTGGATCCCGCAAGGCCCTGGGTATCAAGGGCCACGGTTCCGATCCCCTGCGCCACCCCGTCCTGCAGCGTCAATGCATGCGTCTGAACGTTTCCAGGAGCCCCTGCCGTGCCCAGAACCACCGTGACGCTGTCATTGGGGCCACCAATGTCGCTTGTCTGGTAAAGCAGGGTTTGGGCATCCCCCGTGTCCACCTGCAGTACGGTGCCTGGAGCCACCCGGGCAAACGTCAGGGACCCTGACGTTGCACCGTTGAATACCTCCAGCGTATGAATCGTGTCTCCGGCAAACCCGGCCACATCGATGGTTTGTGCGCCAGAGCCTATGGCTCCCGTGACCCCCAGGGTCCCGAAACCGGTGACCTGGGCTTCGGTCTGCGCAGACGGTGCCCCGCCGAGTGCATAGTTCAGGACCACCTCATTGCTGCTGCCCGGCCCTCCGGTAATGGCTTCGGTGGCGTTGCCGTTCAGGGTGACGATTGTTGGTCCCGTCCCCCCCATGAAAACCTGCTGATGGGTTCCATCAACCCAGAGCGTCACGGCGCCGGAAGATCGGGAGGCATCGATCACTGTCGTGCCCCGCCCTGCATTGGAGAGGTCGCCATCAAATCCTGCCGTACCCGTAATGGCCACCTGCTGCAATTGTGTTGGAAACTGCAGCGGCTGGGTCAGGCTAAGGACCCCCGTCCCGGAAACATTGAGGGTCTGCAAATTGTTCAACGCAACCGTGGGCGCTACGGTGTAGTTGAGTGATGCATTCCCGCTCGTGGATACGTTGAGTGTTTTATAGATACTGACCTGATCAAAGATGTTGATCACGCCGCTGACGGCGACGAGCGCAAGATTCAGCGTACTGGCGTGCCCATACTGGTTGTACAGGTTCACCGTAGCCCCGCCGGAGACGTTTTCCAGGGTCAGATCGGTCAGCGCCGTGGCACTACGGACGTTGGCATAGGCCCCATCGACCATATTATTCAGGGTGAGATGGGTCAATGCGGTGGCATTGTTGATTTTGAGGTCGCCCCCATTAAATTGCCGTATCGTCGAGTAACCGTACCCGTATCCTCCATACCCATACCCGGATCCGTAATTAACCACCGCGCTCCAGGTGAAGTTGTCCAGGCCATTGACCGAGACAGACTGGATGGTGCCATTGTTGTCGTTGATCACAACGCCCTGCTGAAACCCATTGGGCGCAGCCTCGGTCTGGGTCACAGAGACTTGCGTCGTTCCCGGGCCGCCATTGACCAGGATGGCGTGCTGGTCATTGCCGTAGCCACTGCCATTCGCTTCCGTGATTGCCACCGTACTTCCGCCCGCCACGACCATGCCGTAGCCCCCATACTGCGCACTGCCCAGGCCCGCCTGGGCCTGATCATTCACGACCACTGCGGTGTTTTTGTCCACGACAATGTCATTCACGTGGTATTGATTGGACACGCTGGTGATGTTGACATCGGACAACCCGGTATACCCCATGAAGCTGGCCACTGGCGCAAAAATCACCGCTTCCCCGCTGACCAGGTTGACGTGTTGAATGTCCGAAACGGAGGCTCCGGAAACGGCCGTGGGATTCCAGTATCCCCCGTTTGCCGCATCGGTAAGATTCAGGGTGTTTCCCGTTGTCGTGCCTCCGGACAGGGTATCGCCCGTATTGAAAGTCGCCTGCACGCCCGGAATCGGGGTTCCGTTACCCTGCCCAATGCCATTGATGACAGCGTTGTTGTTGGCAACAACAATATGGTCAACGCCCGGGGTCAGGGTATAGGTCGTGCTCAATACACTGGACAGCTCCTGTAGCGGAATGTTGGCAGTGAACGTTGCGTTCTCGCTGTAAATGAGGGATTGGGCCACGACAGCTTCCCACGCGGCGGTGGCTGAAACCACGGCGGGATCTGTCGTAAGGGCAAACTGATTGAGGATCCCTTCGATAACGGCACCACGGGCACTGGGAGCCGTGGTATTGAGGATACCGGTGAGATAAGTCTCGGCATCTGAAAGCAACGCTCCCGTCAAACCCATATTCGAGGCAATGGTCTGCGCCACCGTGGCGGCGCTGGTATTGCCCAGGGTGTTGGCATAGAGGCCATCGAGATAGGCATCCATGCCCTGCGCATTAGCTCCGGCAAGGACGGCTTGCATGGTGGCATTATCCAGCGCAATACCATACAGCGCGCCGGCGAAGCGGGCGACGGTACTGCTGCTGGTTACGGTGTTAGCCATGACCGGCCCTTATGATTGACATCCAGATTTCCGAGTACAGTGTACTCAAACTGTGCGGCAATCCCCCCATTTTTTCCGATAGAAAAATGTAACAATCATTTGCACGCCTCAACCTTCTCAATGGTGATGCGACGTGTCAGGCGCAGTGACCATGGCCTGCAATGCCTTCAGCGCTTCCGCATCCAGTGCCACCGTTGATGTATCAGCCGCTGGTGTCGCTGTGTTTGCAGTCGTAGTGGGTGATGTCGTGCCGGAACCATCACTCGGGCTTGAAGACAGGTTCTGGAGCAAATCGCCGGAATTCCCGGAAAGCACATCGTTGGCGCTCAGCGTGCCCTTGCCGTTCGTCCCTCCGGATCCGTTCAGATCGGTTGCCTGGTTCGCAAAAACGCCCAGGGACGAATCTCCGGTAGACGGCGCAAATCCGGACAGGCTGGACGAAGAAGACGCCGGCGAATTGCTGTTGCCAGCATTCCCCGCCGAACCCTGCTCAGAGTGCGCGTGCGAGCCTGTCGGCTGCTGCCCCATCGCACCCTGACCAGAGTGCGCGTTCGGATCGGTGGCTGGCGTGCTGCCAGAAGTCGTGGTCGAACCAGAATCGCCTG
>JAGWPH010000172.1 GCA_028870615.1 Betaproteobacteria bacterium | reverse complement strand
TGGCTTGTCGCTATCGCGGGCAACGCGGTAATCCCGTTGGGTTTTCAAGCCATTTCCGGGAGGCTTTAATGGCCTTACGGGGAGACCAGGGCGCTCGGCGCCTGTTGGATGTTCACCGACAGGAGGTGTGCTGGCTCGATGTGGATGATCCGGGCATCTTGCTGGATATTGATGTGCCCAACGATTGGCCCCCCCAGGAAGGACAGGTTACCAGCGAGCCATGACGCGATCCGGGGTTAGATCTTCCAGACATTTTAGATGGCCCAACGGGCATTCCCGTTTGAAGCAGGGACTGCAGGATAATTTCAGGGTCACCACTTGGGCCCGATTCGAGAGCGGGGGGGTGAATTTTGGGCTAGATGATCCAAATACAGCCACCAGGGGGATATCCAGGGCCGCGGCGACATGCATTAATCCTGAATCATTGCTGATGACACGCTGGGCTGCCGCCATTAGATCGACTGCTTCGCTCAGGTTGGTCGCGCCACAGAGGTTGTATATGGGGCCATCGATTTCGCGGGATAGCAGTGCGGCAATCGGATGGTCTCTTTTTGAACCCAGCAGCCAGATCTGGAACCCCTGACCGATTAATTGTCTGGCTGCTGTTGCAAAGTGACGCACCGGCCAGCGTTTGGCGGGGCCAAATTCGGCGCCGGGACAGAGGATGGCGACGGGGGGATTGAGCGTCAAATTGAGGCGATGCAACGTTGCAGCTTGCGCTTCAAGATCGACATACAACCGGGGGAAAGGTACTGGACCTTGCGGAACGCCATCCTGAGGCAGGGCCAGGGCAACAAAACGTTCCACCATCAAAGGGTGCGCAGACCGGTCTAGATCACGTTTGTCATTTAGCAGGACATGACGCATTTCGCCGACATAGCCCGTGCGTCGGGGAATTTGGGCAAACCAGGGAATTAATGCGGACTTGAAGGAGTTGGGCAGGATGATGGCTTGTTGGTAATGTTCTCGCCGCAACTCTTTTCCAAGGGTGCGGCGGGCCATCCAGCGCAATTGACCATGCCCAAAGGGGTTGTCGAGGATGTGCGTGACTTCAGGCATCCGGGCCAATACACCCTGGGTCCAGGATGGTGCCAGAACATCAATCTCGCAGTCGGGAGACTGCTTCTTGAGAGCAGCGAAAAGGGGTTGGGACAGCACAGCGTCCCCTACCCAGGCCGCCCCGATGACCAGAATTTTGTTCAATGAGTTGCGCTTCGGGCCCCTCCCGCCAGAATATAGCGGGTGCCGCAGTAGGGGCATTGCGCCGCCCCGGTTCGGGCGACATCCAGAAACACGCGTGGATGGGTGTCCCACAGCTTAACCGAGGGCATCGGACAGTGGAGTGGCAGATCCTGTTCGGTGATTTCAACAGTTTTTTGGTTCAGCGCGGCAACATTTGACATTTCAATCTCCGACGGTGGTTAGCCAATCCTGATGCTGGGGCGAGCGGCCCATGACGCAGTCAAAATAGAGCGCCTGCAATTGGGCGGTGACCGGCCCGCGGTGTCCCGCACCGATCATGCGTCGATCTACTTCGCGAATCGGGGTGATTTCAGCCGCAGTGCCCGTGAAGAATGCTTCGTCAGCACAGTACAGTTCGTCGCGGGAGATTCGGCGTTCCAGCACGGTCATTCCGGATTCAGCGGCCAGTTGGAAAATGCAGTCGCGGGTGATGCCTTCCAGGGCACTGGAAAGATCCGGGGTGTAGAGAATGCCCCGCTTGACGATAAAAATATTCTCGCCCGAACCCTCTGCGATAAAACCATCCACATCGAGCAACAGCGCTTCGTCGTAGCCATCGGCAGTGGCTTCGTTATTGGCCAGGATGGAGTTCATGTAATTGCCGCTGGCCTTGGCCTTGCACAAGGTGATATTGGGGTGGTGCCGTGTATAGGACGACGTCTTGACACGGATGCCATGCTCCAGGGCGGCCTCACCCAAGTAGGCTCCCCAGGGCCAGGCCGCAATAGCCACATGGGTTTTCGCACCTTTAGGGGATACTCCCATCTTTTCCGAACCAAAGTACGCCAGCGGACGGATATAGCATGCTTCCAGGGCATTGTTGGCCACCGTGTCAAGTTGCGCTTGTATCAAGGTTTCCAGGCTATAGGGCATGGGGATTTGCAGAATATGGGCGGACCGGAACAGTCGCTCAGTGTGTTCGCGCAACCGGAAAACAGCAGTGCCCAGTGTGGTTTTGTAGGCACGAACGCCCTCGAAAACGGCCATACCGTAATGCAGGGAATGGGTCAGTACATGGGTATTAGCATCTCGCCAGTTGACGAATTGACCATCCAGCCAGATAACCCCATCGCGATCAGACATCGACATCAGCTTTGCTCCGCTCTGCAAAACTTCCATTCTAGCGGATGTTGTCAAGGCTCACAAAACCACTTGCAAGGTACCTTCTCGAGTGCCGAGCATAAACGGCACCAAGTAAAGAGGCTATAATTTCAAGGTTATGGTCAGCCACCGGACAATTCTGCATTTTTCTCGTCGGGCGCTCCTTTGGGGAGTCGGCTTGCTTGCGGCCATTCTGCTGGCGTTATGGTTGGTGTTGCGGTTTGTCATCCTGAAGGATGTGGATCGCTATCGGCCTGATGTCATTGCTGCGCTTTCCAAAGCCACCGGTACCCGGGTTGACATCGGTGGCATGACTTCTGTCCGCTTTGAGTTGTTACCCACCGTTGTCCTCGATCATGTCACCATATACGGCCCAGAGGGAAAACCGGGACTGGTGCTCAACCGTGTGGCAGGGCGCGTGTCGCTTCTTGGTTTTTTCAGCGGACGCATCGACCTCAGCACTCTAATCATTGATCAACCGTCACTGACTTTGCAAAGGGCGGCCGACGGGCAGCTTTTTTTGTCAGGAATTCCTTTACCTCGTCCTGACAGCGGACCAAGTCAATTTCTGGAATGGTTGGTCAATCAGGGCGAGATCCGGATCACAAATGCCACGGTTCATTGGGTGGATGACGCTATCAAGGCCCCACCATTGTTGTTTACCCAGGGGACGATCCGGATCCGCAACAGTGGGTCACACCATCGGATAGATCTGGCGTTCACGCCGCCCAGACACCTTTCTGACCCCGTGACCCTCAAGGCGGATTTTTACGGAACCAACCTGACAGATTTTAAGGATTGGCACGGTTCTATCATTACCCAGTCTGATCAGGTGGATTTGGGGGCTCTGAAGCCCTGGATACCTCAACTGTCCCGATTTGAGCGCGCGCGGGGGCAACTAAAGGTTACCCTTTCCATGGAACGTGCAGGACAATGGGGTTTGCAAGCCGAAGGTGATGTCAGCGATCTCGTGGTGCATCTCGAATCAGGACTCGGCGCCTTACGCTTTGACCATTTGCGCGGCGGTCTGTCGTTCAAGCTACTTGAGGGCGGGTTTGATTTGGCTAGCCAGCAACTGGTTGCCAGTGGTGAGGGCAGCATCAAAACCACTGTCCCGCTGGATATGCACTTGTTGTACACCAGGGCGGGTGGCGCGCTGGAAATCAATCATCTGGAATTGGCCCAGTTAGCGGGTATCGTCGAGGCCTTGCCATTGTCTGCAGATCAACGCGCTCAATGGAAGAATGCCGGATTAAAAGGCAGGGTCAGCCATCTCAATCTCACTTGGCAAGGTGCCCAAGACCATCCTACTGATTATGCCGTGCACTCTGATTTCACCGATTTTCAGGCAAATCCACAGGGCCCACTGCCGGCTTTACGAGGCTTTTCCGGGCATTTGGATGCCACTGTGGATGGGGGGCAACTTAAGGGTAAAGGGGCAGACACGATCCTCAATTTCCCCAGAATCTTTGCTGTCCCGATTCCGGTAAGAGCTTATACGCTCGATGCTTCCTGGACTTTTCAACAGGATCGAACTGAAATCCAATTCAATCGTTTTGAGGTTGAAAATGCCGACCTTGCCGGCTATGTCACCGGGAATCTGTCCGTCGGACCTGAAGGCCCCGGTGATGCCAGGCTTACTGGAGAATTGCAACGGGCCCTGCCCGCAGCAGTGTGGCGTTACCTACCTTTGCAAATCTCGTCGGCCGCTCGCGGATGGATGCAGGCCGCCTTGATCGGTGGTACGGGACGTCATGTCGTGTTTGAGGTCAAGGGCAATCTTCAGCAATTCCCCTTTCCCCAGGACCAGGGAGGGAAATTTCGGGTCTCGGCCCAAATTACCGACGCCGTGTTGCGCTACGACCCTGATTGGCCAGTCATCACAGGCATTCAGGGCAGCCTTGCAATACAAGGTGGGCTTCTGTCCTTTGAGGCCACAGAGGGGCTGATTCTGGGATCCAAGATCAAGAGCGCCCATGCGCGTATTCCTGATTTGACACAAGGGGACGAACAGCTTTCTGTAACGGGTGAAGTCGAAGGTAGCCTGCATGACGGATTGAACTTCATTTCCAAAAGTCCGGTATCAAGATTTATCAATCACTTCACAGACGCCATGCAGGGCATGGGGACGGGACATTTGAACCTTTCGCTCCTAATTCCTTTGCGCCATGCCCGTGATACCCAGGTCAAGGGGGACTACCAGTTTTTGGACGCCAGCATAGATGACGGTGAAGCCGGCATTCCTCCCATTTCCCAATTGCAGGGACATTTGTCGTTCACCGAAAAGCTGCTTTCAGCGCAAGGGCTGGCAGCAACGGTCTTGGGTGGGCCGGCTGTTTTCGAATTATCCACACAACCTTCAGGCGTTATCCGTGTGGTTGGCCATGGCAGCGCCGACATGGCAGGTCTTTTCAAGGTCTACCACCAACCCATTCTGATGGATGTGTCCGGCAAACAGGACTGGAAGGGAGAATTCAATTTCTCGGAAAAGGTGCACGATATTCGGCTCGAATCCCAGGTGGCTTACCTGGGTGAACCTGTGACTGTCCGAATCTCCACACTCAAAGATGGCACGCTGGATATTGCCCTCAAAGGCAACACGTCACAAAGCAGCTTGATGAAACGCTACCCCAATGCATTGTTGAAAGCGCTCGACAGTGCTGTGGACTGGAACGGGCATCTCCTGATACCTGCCAGTGGTCGTGACGAGGTGAACATTGTCGGGACTGCGTTGGTATTTCAGGAGCCCACCAAGCTGGTGGTATCAGGTGCGCCCCGAGGAAAACTTCAAACAGAACTTTCCGGCAAAGTGGCCATCAGCGCCTTGCGTCGCCTGGGCTATGGGGTGCTTGCCGAGCATGCAAAGGGGACCACGGGTTGGCAGGCACGGATCGAGCAGGAAGGGGTACGGACACAAATGACGATCACATCAAACCTGTCGGGCGTGTCAATCGATTTTCCCGAACCTTTTCACAAAAAACCACAGGAGGAGGTACCGTTCACTCTCAATTGGACTACTGAAGGCAACGCACGCCAAATCAATGGGGTGCTGGGCAACTGGCTGGGGGTTCGGGTGGCCTATGCGGCTCTCGCCAAAGGGGGGGTGTTTCAGGCGCGGCGCGGCGTGATTAATTTTGGAGGTGGCGCTGCCATACTCCCTCCTGAGGGATTTGTAGTGGCCGGAACCTTGCGTCATGCCGACCTGGATCTCTGGAAAAAAATGTCGAGCGATATTTCAGGCGATGTGCGCGAGGGCGGTTTTTTTGGCCCAATTACCGGGGTTAACATAAGTCTGGAGGATACCCACTGGACCGGCAGAACCTGGGGGGCGCATCGAGTCACGGCGGCCCAGGAAAGAACCCTCTGGCAGATACAGATCCGCGGGACAGAAGCAGACGGAGAAATCACTTGGCTACCTGAAGATTTTGGACGGATTCGGGCACATTTCATTAAGCTCATTATCCCGGTAGCGCCTGTGGAAAATACGCCCGCTGTTACGTTGGCGGACCCCAATGCCCAAAAAAACATGCCCTCGGTGGATTTGGTTGCCGAACGGTTTGGTGCATTTGGCAAAGCGCTCGGGCGGTTGCAATTGATCGGGGTACGCGATGCGGGACTCTGGCGACTCAACCGATTCTCCCTGGAGTCGCCGCAGGGTACCGTGGAGGGTGATGGACGCTGGACTGGTGGGCCAACGCCCCAGACCCAGGCGAATTTACATCTTAAAGCCAGCGATCTTGGAAAATTTTTGGCGGATGTTGGTTACCCAGGCATGGTCTCAAGAGGGGCCGGGGAGGTGCGTGGACAAATCAATTGGAGCGGCAACCCGCAGGATTTCACATTGTTGCGCACCACCGGACAGTTTTCCTTGGATCTGCACGACGGCCAATTTTCCAAGGTCGAGCCGGGAGGCGCCGGCCGACTGATTGGGCTGCTCAGTCTCCAGACCTTGCCACGCCGGATTACTCTGGATTTTAATGACATATTCTCGGATGGCTTTGCCTTTGATACCCTATCCGGAAACATCAGCATGAGTCTTGGGGTCTTGTCGACCCATGATTTCGACATGACAGGGCCCGCTGCCCGGGTCATGCTCTCGGGAACGGTGAATATCCCGACAGAAACGACTGATCTGAGAGCCAGGGTGTCCCCGGCAGTGGGGAATAGCGTGTCTTTGGCATCAACGGTGATCGGTGGCCCCATTGCCGGAGCGGCTTCCTATTTGTTGCAAAAATTATTAAAAAACCCGATTGATAAAGCGCTGACTTATGAATATGCCATTGAAGGGAGTTGGGAAGATCCCAAGATCAAGCCCCTGGGGTCGTCTGCCGGATCGACAATCTCGCCATAATGAAATGTAAGGGGTGACACCAATGACGTCCGCAGAAAAGTCTTCGGAAACTTCAGGCTCTGGGTTTGGAAAAGCCAAACCCCTGCCTGGCAGTTTCCGGGTGGCAGCCATTCAAATGGCTTCGGGCCCGCAAGTGGGCGCCAATCTTTCTGAAGCAGGGCGACTCATTAAAATGGCGGCAGACCAAGGGGCAGCCCTGATTGCCTTGCCAGAATATTTTGCCATCATGGGTATGCACGATAACGACAAGGTCAAGGTGGCCGAAGACTTTGGCAAAGGGCCCATCCAGGAATTCCTGTCGCGCACTGCCAAACGCTTCGGGGTGTGGATTATTGGCGGTTCTGTGCCGATCAAGTCTTCCGATCCACACAAAATTCGCAACAGCTGTTTGGTGTATGACGCTGAGGGACATTGCGTTGCTCGTTACGACAAGATCCACCTGTTTGGATTTCAGCGCGGGACTGAGCGCTACGAAGAATCCAGAACCATCCTTCCGGGTAGTGAAGTCGTCACGCTCGATAGTCCGTTTGGCCGCATCGGATTGTCCATCTGCTACGACTTGCGTTTTCCCGAGTTGTATCGTGCCATGGGGCAGGTCGAACTGATTTTCATCCCCTCGGCATTCACCGAAACGACCGGGCGTGCCCATTGGGAAACCCTGGTTAGGGCCCGGGCCATCGAAAATATTGCATATGTCGTTGCTCCGGCCCAGGGGGGGTATCACATGAATGGCAGGGAAACCCATGGTTCCACGATGATCGTTGATCCTTGGGGGGTTATTCTGGATCAGTTGCCGCGTGGTTCCGGTGTGGTGAT
>JAGWPH010000171.1 GCA_028870615.1 Betaproteobacteria bacterium | reverse complement strand
TTATGCGCGCGAAACCGTATCCGATCTCATCACACGCGCCGGATTTCCCCCGGTCATGCTCAACCCGGTTAATTTTGAAGCTCTGTACCAACAGCGTCTGCAACAGGCCGAGAGCCAGGCAGCGCCCGCACCGACTGTTTCACAATAAATCATGAAGATTGCGATCCTCGGTGCTGGCGCCTGGGGGACCGCACTGGCCTTGACCCTGTCTGGACGTCATCCGGTCATCCTGTGGGGACGCGATCCCGAGGCCATGGATCGGGTCAGCGCAACGCGAATCAACGAGCGTTATCTTCCAGGGTATCTGTTGCCGACGCAGATGACGGTAACCTCCAACCTTCCTCTGGCCGTACAGGATGCCGACCTGGCCCTGCTTGCCGTACCAGTGGTTGGCTTGCGGGAAACGCTCAAAGCGCTTCGCCGACAGCGCCCGGAACTGCCTGTCCTGTGGGCCTGCAAAGGGTTTGAACAGGGCAGCGACTTTTTGCCACATCAGGTGGTCGCGGAAACATTGCAAAGCGGAACCGCTTGCGGTGTATTGTCTGGCCCAAGCTTCGCTGAAGAGATCGCATCGGGCTTGCCCGCTGCCATCACCCTGGCCTCCACCCATCCTGGTTTTTCCCAGGACCTGTCGCGCACCCTGCACGGTCATCGTTTGCGTCTCTATTCCAGTACGGATGTGGTTGGTGTCGAACTGGCCGGGGCCCTTAAAAATGTCATCGCCATTGCATCCGGATTATCGGACGAGCTGGGGCTGGGCCTCAATGCAAGGGCCGCGCTCATTACGCGTGGTTTGGCTGAAATCGCGCGCCTGGGTGTCGCACTGGGAGGTCGCGCCGAAACATTCATGGGGTTGTCCGGCCTGGGCGACCTGGTGTTGACCTGCACCGGAGCCCAGTCCCGTAATTATCGCGTCGGGCAAGGACTGGCGCGCGGACAAAGTCTGGACGAGGTTCTGGATCAATTGGGTCATGTGGCGGAGGGTGTCACATCAGCCGTCGCAGCAGCCCGTCTGGCGCAGCATCATCAAGTGGAAATGCCCATCACCTCCGCCGTGCAGGGCGTGCTGTCCGGCGCAGTGACAGCATACGAGGCCGTGGCGTTACTGCTGGCTCGCGAACCTCGCTCCGAATAACCGTTCCAACCTAGCCTGCCCCACCAAAAGCTTGTTGCCGCCAGGCTTCAAACACCATCACTGCAGCCGCATTGGATAAATTAAGGCTGCGACTCCCTGCCGCCATGGGCAACCGCAGGCGCTGCTCCGTTTCGAATTCTGCCAGTATCTTCGCAGGCAAACCCCGCGTCTCCGGTCCCAGCACAAAAACATCCCCGGGGCGATAGGACGGTTCCGTATAAAAACGGGTCGCCTTGGTCGTCAACGCAAACCAGCGTCGGCCGGACAAGGCCTCACGGCAGCCCTGCCAGTGGGGATGCACCCGAATCACTGCGCTTTCATGGTAATCCAGCCCGGCGCGCCGTAATTGACGATCCGAAATATCAAACCCCAAAGGCGCCACCAAATGCAACCCGGTCCCGGTATTGGCGCAGAGACGAATGATGTTTCCCGTATTCGGGGGGATTTCCGGCTGGTATAGCACCACCTCAAACATGGGGCCTGCTCCTCATAACTCTGGTGAAGGTGTTCGCGCCACAACCCAGGCACTGACCCGCCGCGCCCCTTGTGCCTTGAGTACCCTGGCCAGCGCATCCATCGTGGCACCGCTGGTCATGACATCATCCACCACCGCAACCTTCAGCCCTTGAAGGGAGGACACACAATCGAATGCATCGGCCACATTGTCCTGTCGTTGCGCAAAATTAAGGCCTGCCTGTGTCCGGGTATCCCGAATGCGATGCACCCCGCTCATCAATGGACGCCCGAACCGACGTGCCAGATGCACTGCAATTTCATGGGCCTGATTGTAACCGCGCTGGCGCCGACGTTGCGTTGACAGCGGCATGGCCAACAAGCCATCCGGGAGCGCGTGATGCCCTGCCGCCTGCGCCAAACCGTCAGCCAACGGCCTCGCCAGATGGAGTGCACCGCCGTATTTAAGACGGCGAACCATGATGTCGAGAGGATAACGATAGGCGAATCCGATAACAGTTTCATCAATGGCGAGCGGATGGCGGGCGCAGCGCTGACATTGCCTCTGGCCCGACCGGTGCACAAGGGCTTCGCCACAGCGCCGGCATGCGGGATGGGCCATTCTGGGCAGCGCCGTCTCGCAGGGGGCACAAAGCAGATGGTGCTGTCGGATGGGCTCCCCGCATAAAAAACAGTGATGCGGCAGACGCCCTAACACACTGAATGCACCACAATTTGACAAGAGGGCACCCCGTCCTTGATCATCGCAAGCATGAATATCCATTCTACTGTGCCGCACGCCGTTGCATCCGTCCCTTCTGCTTCGAATAACGCCACGATTTGGTCCGTCGATGCAATCGAAGCCTTGTTCGGGTTGCCTTTCAATGACCTGATCTGGCAGGCACAGTCTGTGCACCGTGCCCATTTCGACCCTAATGGTGTTCAGCTGTCCACGCTCTTGTCGGTAAAAACTGGCGGTTGTCCTGAAGATTGTGGCTACTGCCCCCAATCCATCCGGCATCCCACCGCCGTAGCCCAACAGGCGATACTGTCTACCGAAGAGGTTTTGAGTGCCGCCCGGGCGGCAAAAGCCGCCGGCGCTTCGCGATTCTGCATGGGTGCCGCCTGGCGCGGCCCCAAGGAGCGCGATCTCGATGCCGTCATCGATATGATCAAGGGGGTTAGCGCCCTGGGTTTGGAAACCTGTGCCACCCTGGGCATGTTGAAGCCGGCGCAAGCCGAACGCCTGAAACAGGCCGGGTTGGATTACTACAATCACAACCTGGATACCGCACCCGAGTTCTACGGCGATATCATTCACACTCGCACTTATCAGGATCGTCTGGACACCCTGGCATCGGTCCGGCAATCCGGAATGCACGTGTGCTGCGGGGGCATCGTCGGCATGGGTGAGAACCGCCGCATGCGCGCCGGATTACTGTCCGAGCTGGCCAATCTCGATCCGGCACCAGAATCCGTCCCAATCAATCTGCTGGTTCAGGTGGAAGGAACGCCGCTTTACGGCACCGAGGCCCTCGACCCTCTGGAATTCGTCCGGACGATTGCCTGTGCGCGCATCACCATGCCCACCTCTCGCGTCAGGCTCTCGGCGGGACGAGAAACCCTGTCCGACGAAATTCAAGCGTTGTGCTTTCTGGCAGGCGCCAATTCGATTTTTTATGGCGAACGCCTGCTCACCACCGGCAACCCCGATGTGGAGCGCGACCGTCGCCTATTTCACCGATTGGGCCTGCACGCCGAGTGACCCTTGAGAAAGAGCGGATCCGACGCGGATTCAACCGATGCGCCCTGGAGTACGCCAACACCGCGGTTCTGGCCCGGGAAATCGGCAAACGTCTGTTCGACCATTTTGAGTTTCTAAAAATCCAGCCTGCCCGAATCCTGGATTTGGGCGCAGGCACAGGGTTTGCCGGAAACGACTTGCACCGTCTTTTTCCGAAGGCCACCCTGATCTCTCTCGACGTGGCCCATGCCCTGTTGCGAGCTAATCCCTGGCGGCCACGTCCCTGGTGGCACTTTGGCAGCCCTGATATGCGTGCCTCGATCTGTGCCGAAGCAGAGCAAATACCGCTTCAATCCGGCAGCATGGGCCTGGTTTGGTCCAACCTGATGCTGCCGTGGTGTTCGCTGGATCTCGTGTTGAATGAAGTGCGCCGCGTACTGGAACCGGAGGGACTGTTCATATTCAGTTCCCTTGGGCCTGACTCCTTGAAGGAGCTTCGGTCCGCATTTGCGCAGCTGGCTGATGGCCACGCCCATGTGCACGATTTTTTGGATATGCACGATATCGGCGATGCCCTGGTCCATGCTGGATTTTCTGACCCGGTGATGGATCGTGAGGATCTCAAAGTAACTTATCCGGACCTCAGCGCGCTGGTCCAAGACCTGCGCCGCGCGGGGGGTTCAAACGCGCTGAAGCAGCGCCAACGCGGCCTGATGGGACGACATCGCTGGAACATCCTGACGGCTTCCTATGAACGTCTGCGCCAGGATGGCGTGCTTCCCGCCACCTTTGAAGTTGTGTATGGCCACGCCTGGAAACCCGCACCCCGAAAAACATCCGATGGCCGTCCCATTATTGAGGTACGGCCCGCCTGATCAATACATGGGTTTCTTTTCAGCCCGATTGTAGTTCTCGATGCCCGCCAATATTTCAGATTTGGCCTCTTCCTGCCCAACCCAGCCCTCAATCTGGACCCATTTGCCTGGTTCGAGATCCTTGTAATGTTCAAAGAAGTGGGCGATTTGGCTGAGCGTCAGTTCGGGCAAATCTCGCGGACTCTGGATGACGCGGTAAATATTGCATAATTTGTCCACGGGAACTGCCAGCAGCTTGGCATCTTCTCCCGCCTCGTCTGTCATCTTGAGCAAGCCGATGGGGCGGCACCGCACCACCACCCCGGTAATCAACGGAATGGGTGTAAGCACCAGAACATCCACGGGATCGCCGTCGTCAGAAAGCGTCTTGGGGATATACCCATAATTACAAGGGTAGTGCATGGCTGTAGACATGAAACGATCCACAAACATGGCGCCGGTTTCCTTGTCTAATTCGTATTTGATGGGCTCGCCGTTCATCGGGATTTCGATGATGACGTTAAAGTCATTGGGAATATCCCGTCCGGCAGGTACTCGATCAAGATTCATGTACAGTGTCCTGTGAATGCGGCGCAACGATGCCGCAGGAATTGAACGTGGTGAAAATGCATTGCCCGCAATTATAGCGCTGCCCGGCCATTCTGGCTTCTGCTAAACTGGGAGCGGGCGTTATTTTCAACACCGTTATCTCCGGAATCGGAAGGAAGTTTGTTCATGCATGTCGTCGTCCTGGGTGCCGGCATCCTGGGTGTCAGCAGCGCCTGGTACCTGCGCCAGGCCGGACATCAGGTCACAGTCATCGAACGTCAGGCAGAAACCGCCCTGGAAACCAGTTTTGCCAATGGCGGCCAGCTCTCCGCGGGCCATGTGGAACCCTGGGCCAGCCCTGAAACTTTCCCGCAACTACTCAAATGGGGGTTTCGCGAAGACTCGCCCCTGCTATTCCGCTTGCGCGCCGATCCCCAACAGTGGCTCTGGGGCCTCGGGTTTCTCCGGGAATGCCGGCCGCAACGGAGTCAACGTAACCTGCATCAGTTGCTGCGTCTTGGCTTGTATAGCCGCACGGCACAGAAAGCCCTGCGAGAAGAAACCGGCATCATCTACCAGGCCATCGACAGGGGCATCCTGAATCTCTACCCCACCCATGACGATTGGGAACGCGGTTGTCGTGCCGCCGCCAGCATCACTGGCCTGGGCTATCCCAGAATCAAGGTATCGCGCACGGAAGCGCTGGCCCTCGAACCCGCCCTGAATGCCTCCCAAGCGCTTTGGGTCGGCGCCACCTATACCCCGGGCGACGGTTCGGGCGACGCAAAGCTCTGGACACAGGCGCTGGCCGATTTGTGCCAGGCACGCGGGGTGGAATTCAGGTTCAACCAGGAGGTGCAAAAGCTATCAACGGATGGTCATCGCGTCACGGGAGCCCGTCTCTCCGGACAAATCACCGACCTCAAAGCCGATGCGTTCGTGGTGGCTCTGGGGAGCTACAGCACGCCGTTATTGCGCCCGCTGGGACTGCGGATTCCTGTGTACCCGGTAAAAGGATATTCCGCAACCGTGGCCATCACGCACTCGGGGGCCGCCCCCACTGTCAGCATTACGGACGATGCGCACAGGATGGTTTTTACCCGCCTGGGAGACCAGTTCCGGATTGCCGGGACGGCCGAGTTCAACGGCTACGACACAACGCTTAACCCCAGGCGCTGTGACGCCCTGCTCGCCCGGGCCAGAACATTGTTTCCCGATGCCTCCGATTACGAGAACCCCACCTTCTGGGCCGGATTGCGGCCAGCCACGCCATCCAACTGCCCTCTCATCGGGCGGACGCACCTTCCCAATCTATTTTTAAACACAGGGCACGGCACCTTGGGTTGGACCACCGGGTGCGGCAGTGGCAAGGCCCTGGCAGAGATAGTCTCGGGGCGAGTGCCCGATGTGGACTTCAGTTTTTTAGGGCTTTGAACAGGAAAGGAAGGCTGCGCTCCATACGGTAATCAATCCCGGAGTGCGTGTCGTCGAATTCCTCGTAGCAATGCGGCACACGCAGCGCCTCAAGGCGTTTGGACAAAATACGGCTGCCATAATGAATGTGGTACTGGTCGCGCCAGCCGCAGTCGATAAATAATGCTCTCAGGGATTTAAGCGCCTTGACGTGCTGACCCACCATATGAATGGGATCGTGTTGCAACCAGCGCGCCCAGCGTAAAGGAATCAATTCCCCCGTCTCGAGGTTGAAGGGCAGTCGAAACCCGTTGGGAGCGCGGGGATCCGGATCATAACTGGCCGCCATGCATAGATTCATGAGCGCGTGGGTTTCCTGGCTTGATGGTTTTTCCTTATGCCATATCATTTCAAGAAATTGTCGGACGCGCCCATCATCCAGCCCACGCTCGACGCCACTGGAAATTTTACGCACGCGGACACGATGACGTGCCAGTTCATCCAGGGTGTTGGGCCAGTCGCTACGATAAACAAAATTGAAGTATGCATCGCCGGAGTGATCAGCGACACCCCCCCAAACCTCGGGGTACTTCATACCGTGCACCAGGGCACCATAGCCTCCAGAAGATTTTCCGAATACACCCCGATGATCGCGTGAGGCCAGGGTCCGGAATTCATGATCGATAAACGGCACGATTTCGCGAGTCAGATAATCTGCGTAGCGTCCGATGGCACTGGAATTGATGTATTGGTTGCCCCCCAAGGCCGTGAAGCAGTCCGGAAAAACCAGGATGGCCGGACCCATGGTTTTTTCATGGATCAGTCGCGCCACCCGTTCCGGAACGTTTTCTTCAAGCGGGCGCCAATGGGTATGCGACGGGCCGGCGCCCAGATAGCCCACCAGATCGTACAACACGGGAAAGCGTTTGCCCTGATTGGCGGGTTGGTCATACTGCGGAGGCAACCACACCGGAAACCGGCGTGACGCCGGATCGCCCAGCGGATTGTCCGCCAGGACCCGCGACTGGTGTTCGACCCAAACCAGACGGCCAGAGGGACCCTGTGGCCGCTTGAGCGTCATGAAGCCGGAACCGCCTAGCCCGTCACGCGGCGACGATACTCGCCGGTGGTCGTATCAATTTCGATTTTATCGCCGGTTTCGCAGAACAGCGGGACAGCGATCTTGAAACCATTTTTGAGCGTTGCGGGTTTCAGGACCTTCCCGGAAGTGTCTCCGCGTATGGCGGGTTCTGTGTATTCAATTGCCCGGACCAGGGAATTGGGCAGTTCCACCGAGATGGCACGGCCTTCGTACAACGTGATCTCGCCCGGCATGCCGTCTTCCAGATAATTGATGGCATCCCCCAGGCTCTCCGCGTCCATGTCGTACTGGTTGTACTCGCCATCCATGAACACATAGGTGGGATCGGCGTAGTAGGAATAAGTCACTTCCTTACGCTCCAGGATCACCTGGTCCAACTTGTCATCGGCCTTGTACACCACTTCACTGGCCGCCCCCGTGAGTAAGTTCCGGAGTTTCATCTTGACCACGGCAGAGCTGCGGCCCCCTTTGTTGTATTCAGCTTTCTGAATGACCATGGGATCCTTGCCCACCATGATGACGTTCCCTGGGCGAAGTTCTTGAGCTTGTTTCATGTCTCACGTCTCTGAAATATATGGAAATTAACATTAAATTATAGCAATTTCCCTACGAATTCCGCAAGGTTATGTGCCAGATCCGGAAAATCCGCCTGCTGCCTTGCCCAGGCCTGTGCATGCGCCTCCAGTTTTCCCCAGTCAGGCCACAAGGCGTTCCAGGCGTCGGCGATCGACCCTTCCCCATTCCAGGCCGCAAACAGGGTCCGATAACGTCGCGCAAGGCCTGCTTCAAGGCCTTGGAGATACCGGTCCAGAAACGCCTTCAGCTTGATCTGGTGGGCATGGCCCATCTGGGGGTAGATATGCCAGGCCATGGGGTGTGCCGCCCACTGGGCACGAACAAAAGAATCCTCACCTCTGACGAAGTTGAAATCACTTGCCCACAACAGGGGGTCATAATCGATTTGGTCCCTGAACGGAACCCACACCACATGCAATGCCCCCTTGGAAGCTTGATCCAGACCTGCGCGACACACCATTTGTTGCGCGACGCGTTGGGCCAAAGGCGTGTCTTTTGGGATAAGACAGCGGATGGGTTGCGGCCCATGCACCCAGGCTTCCAGCAGGTCGTGGACCTGCACGGTGTCGTAGCCAAAAAGCGTAACGACCTTGGTGTGTCCATCAGGGTGCTGCAACCCGAGGGTAGCCCAAAATTGTTGACGGGTTTCAAGGGAGGCCTTGAAAGCATCCCGCTCGGCCAGTAGACCGGACTCACGCAACAAGCCCCCGGTTTGGTCGTCAAATCCCGGAAAAAAGAAGTAGCGGATCAATGGAAAACGAGGATGCGGTGACGGGAGGCGGTGGCAACGGCCGACCCAGTCTTCAGCGCTGAGGTACTCCAGATTGATCCAAATCGGAGGTGGTGCTTGTTGTGCCATGGCCTCCAGATAAGGTTCCGGCGTATCGCAGGCAAAGGTTTCCAGCACGACATCCGCAATGCGGCCCACAACCAGGTCATTGACCCAATGACAGACCTTGACTCCCGACAGGCTCTGCTCTGCCGATTCCGTATCGATGCGATGATCCAGCCTTGCCAGAGTAGGCAAATGGTCAATGAACAACCGAACCTCAGCGTCAAGCTCGCTGTGCAACTGCCGGGCAAGCCGCCAGGTCACGCCGGCATCTCCGAAGTTGTCCACCACCCGGCAAAAAATATCCCAACGCATTCAGGACAACCCGCTTGTTTGAATGGAAGGCGTCGCGTCAGGTTTTGTTGAAGTCGGCGGCCAGCGCGGCCCCTGCCTCAGCAATGATCCCATCCTGAAAGGACTGGACCCCGGAAACGCCAATGGCCCCAATCATCTCGCCCTTGTTCATGAGCGGCACCCCCCCCTCGATCGGGGTGGCCTGGGGTAAATTGAGCATGATCGTGCGGCCACCCAGAATGCTTTCTTCCAATTTTTTTGTCGGACGACGGAACAGATAAGCTGTCCTGGCTTTTTCCTGGGCCACCTCAATCGAACCCAACTGGGTGTAATCCATACGTTCCAGAAGCATCAGGTGCCCCCCTTCATCCACGATGGCAATGACCACATTCCAGTTGTTCTCTTCAGCCTTTGCATGGGCAGCGTTGGCGATTGCCTTGGCGTCCGAAAGGGACAGCGCGGGTTTGATGTACATGAATGACACTCCTGAGGGCGGTAGGGCGATATCCTGATTCTACCGAACTTCAGAATTCGCCATGAAAACGAATGCCATAAACATTGATCGGACCCCGCGCCTGGTTGTAGGCAGGATTGCTGATGCTCTGCCAATCCAGGGTAACGTGCACCCCGGGCACAATGCCAAATTTGTAGTAAGTTTCAAGAACTGATTCCGGAGCGTAAACCAAAAAACCGTCACCAATGAAAAGGTCGTAATTTCCACCCTGCAGAAAAGTTTGCCTGGCGTGGCTGATCTGATTGCGTGCCCACCCCACCCCCACGCCATCCAATGCCCGATCCCAGAGCTTGCCTTCAAACACCGTACCGATGCTGGCACTGCTGTCGGCTTCGGTAAAAGCCATGCTTTCATTATGCCCACCGGTCCAGAATGCGCGGGCAAACAGGCCGATCTCCGGTGTGATGGCTTGTTGCAGATTCAGTCCGGCACCGCCGCGCTTGGCATCGGTTTTGGGTGCATTCTGGATAAACACACCGGTTTGATTGAGAAATTGCGTGTAGTCGGCAAGCTTCATGCGCCCCTGGTAGGCCAGGAATTTGAGGGCCCCGTCCGACCAGCGCCGTTCCAATTCCCAGTTGACCCCAAAATGCTGGCCGATGGATCCGTCAATCTCTATTTGATTGGGAAGGCGCGGCATGGCAAACCAGCCTGCCCGTGACGACCATTCATCCCAATCGAGCTCGGAAGCCATCCCCCAGGTATAACCACGAGCATCCGCGGCATAGTCGTAGGCGCAATGTGTCATGAAACACCAGTTAAGGAACTGATCGTCCGCCTTA
>JAGWPH010000170.1 GCA_028870615.1 Betaproteobacteria bacterium | reverse complement strand
CATTCCGGCCGCAATAGCCGTTTAAGGTACCAGGTACGCTTGAGCCGGTCCCACATGGCTACATGGCGTCAAGCTTGAAATGGTGGTGTAACGTGCCCCGGAATCGCTTTACCACGCGCAAGCTATCACGTAGCAAATCACGCTCCAGGGTGCTTAATGAGGCAATTTGCACGGTATTGCCGGGGCGCTGCCCCAATGCCAGATGGCGGAGGCCCTGCCTGAGCCGAATGTCCATCAGGAATTGCAAGGATTCCTTGAGATCAACGGCAAGATCCTCAGAAATTCTATTGAGCGGAACCAAGGCTTCAATACGCTCTGTGGTGTTGGTACAGTTTAGGCGGCACTCCAGCGCCATGCTCCGAACACCATGCACAATCGGGAAAATACCCAGTTTCTTGACGTCTAGTTCACCTACTTCGTTTCCTCCGTGCAGCAAGCGTGTCCACCAACTGCTTTGTTCGGAAAAACTGTCGGCAGCACGGGCAAAGTGGGCGAAGAAACTTGGCATGTCCTGCAGTGAGCGGTAAAAATAGTCCTTGAGCTCCTGCAGCAATTCCAGATCGCCGCAAACCGCTATCGCATCGGAAAATATGGCAAGCCGCATATGGGTTTTTGCGCTGGGATGAAATACCCATTGCCGGATGGTCTCCTTGAAATCATCCAGGTTCTGACACCAAATGGGGTTGCGCATCATGATGCCACCCAGACAGGGGGGGTAACCAAAGTCGCAAAGGGCATCATTGAAGGCACTGGTGACCCGGGTCAAATCAGAAAAATGATAGTCATTGCGCAGGATCAGTCCGTTATCCTGGTCTGTCTTCAGAATTTGCTCGCGCCGGCCCTCGCTCCCCATCACGATCACACAACTGTTCTCCACCAACGCCTCCGGGGCAATAAACTGCCACAACCGGGCGTAGATCTTGGCGTCCAGTTCCTGCACCAGCCTGGCAATCATGCCGATCTTGACTTCACTTTCGCTCAACAGCTGGATCAGGCGCTGAATGCTGGTACAGGCGCTTTTGAGCTCTTCCTGGTTCCGCGCCTGCTGGATTTGAAGCCAGATCAGGTGGGAGTGGTTGGAAATGAAACTGAGCAGATCAAGTTGCTCCATAACCCCGACGATCTCTCCCTGCCACTTGACCACCACCCGGTGGACACCATGCCGAATCATCAGGATCAGGGCGTCAAATACAGCATCATCCTGAGACACCTCGATCAATTCCCAGGTAGCCAGTTGCCCTACCGGCAGGGCATGGGGGTCGCTGTCGGACAAGACAGCCTTGCGGATGTCGGTTGAGGTAAAAATACCGTAACGGTTCCTTCCGCGGACCAGGACACAGGACAACCGCTCGTTCTCGAATAGTCGCGCCACGCTGAAAACGTCAGCATCTTCGGATACGAACCGGGGTAGGCGTACAAAGGCCTGGTCAATTCGAGCCAGCATGAGCGAATGGAGCTCTCGTTGCGGGCGTCGCTCAGTCAGTTCCCTCAGTTTTTGCGAAATATCCGAAAAGAGCAGTGCCCCGAAGTTGGCATTGGCTGCAATGAGCCGTTTGATCGTTAATTTGGGCACCAGATAGACAATAAGCTCCTCAGCCGCCTTAAAAACTCCGGTCACGCTTCCCGAGATCAGCCCTCGCCCGTCGAAGCATTCGTCCTTGCTGTACACGCAAACCACTTCCCCCTCCTCGGTCTGCTGCACATGGCCTTTAATGATCACAAACAAATACGCAGGCTCGGCTCCCTGAGCCAAAATAACCTCACCTTCCGGGTAATAGCCGATATCCACGCTATCACGCACCCACCGCTGCTGTTCGCCGGTCAGCCCGTCAAAGGGAACTGCGTTGAAATTAAAGGATTTTGGCATGGGACGTTGGCCTAGGATGCACTATACTTTACGAGCGTTGACTAGCAATCAGGATGCTTCTCATGACCAAAAACAGCAAGCCCGACATGGGTAACCAGTCAAAAACATGGTCCGGACGATTCTCCGCACCCATCGCTGAATCCGTCAAGGCTTATACGGCATCGGTTCAGTTTGACCGGCGTCTAGCCGAATTCGATATCCAGGGGTCTCTTGCCCATGCCCAGATGCTCAACGAAGTTGGGCTGATCACCCCCGAGGAGTTCCAGGCCATCCAGTCGGGCATGGCGACCCTCCTGACCGAAGTGAGAAACGGCCTGTTTCCCTGGAATCTGGATGACGAGGACGTTCACCTCAATATTGAGCGTCGCTTAACCCTCCTGATCGGCGCTGCCGGCAAGCGCCTGCACACTGCCCGCTCTCGAAATGACCAGGTGGCAACAGACATCCGGCTTTACCTGCGCTATGAGATTGACCGTCTCAACTTGCTCCTGCAATCCGTCCAATCCGCGTTGCTGGACCTGGCCGAACGCCATGCGGACACTCCCATGCCAGGATTTACCCACTTGCAGGTAGCGCAGCCTGTCACCTTTGGTCATCACATGATGGCCTATGTTGAGATGTTTGGTCGCGATCGCGAACGCTTGGCGGACTGCCGCCATCGTGTCAACCGCCTGCCTTTGGGTGCTGCTGCCCTGGCCGGGACGAGCTATCCCATCCGTCGGGAACGGGTGGCTGAACTGCTGGGCTTTGAAGCGCTCTGCCTAAATTCTCTGGATGCTGTCTCCGATCGCGATTTTGCCATTGAATTCTGTGCGGTTGGGGCGTTGATCATGACTCACATTTCCCGCTTATCCGAAGAATTCGTCCTCTGGATGAGCCCCCGTTT
>JAGWPH010000169.1 GCA_028870615.1 Betaproteobacteria bacterium | reverse complement strand
TGAAGGCGCACTGCTTCCAGTCCAGCCCAAGCTGGTTTAGCAGGGTCTGGCAGGAGGCCAACTTTTCATTGGACCCCTGAACGACATGACGAATACCAAGCTCCAGGGCACGTGCAGTGACAATCGGCGAATTGCGGCCAGTTACGATCGCCAGCTCGATCCCGGCGCTCTGGAGCAGCTTCAGGCCTTGGCCATCGCGAACATGAAATGTTTTTAATTCGTGGCCAGCGCTGTCAAAAGTCAGGCTGCCATCTGTCATGATGCCGTCTACATCGAATATAGCCAATCGAATGGGCCGAGCCAGTGCGCTCAAGGCTTCTGGGGTAAGCAGTGACATGATTTCAGACGATTCCTGCGCGCAGAAGATCGTGCATATTGAAGGCACCGACCAGTCGAGATTCATCGTCCACCACAAACAATCCGAATATCTTGCGATCCTGCATGATGGCGGCGGCTTCGGCAGCCAATTTGTCAGGGTGTGTGACAATGGGGTTTTTAGTCATCAAACGGCTCACGAGAACCTCATGGATGGCGGTGTGGCCGTTTTCCAGAGCGCGACGCAAATCACCATCCGTAAAAATACCTTTCAATTTTCCGTGCTCATCGACGATGGCTGTCATTCCCAGTGCCTTGTTCGACATTTCCACCAGGGCTTGGGCCACGGTTGCGCCAGTGGGGATACGTGGAATGCGTTCGTCCTGATGCATGACATCATGAACCGTGAGTAACAACCTTTTACCAAGTGAGCCGCCAGGATGCGTGCGGGCAAAGTCTGCTGCAGAAAACCCGCGCGCCTGAAGCAAAGTTACTGCGAGCGCGTCTCCCAGGGCCAGGGCCGTTGTGGTACTGGCTGTAGGAGCCAAATTGAGGGGGCAGGCCTCGCGGGGAACTGAAGCGTCCAGATGCACGTCGGCAAGCTTGGCCAGACGGGAGTGTGGATTGCCTGTAATGGCAATGATGCGAGTACCGCGCCGCTTCAGCAATGGCGCAATAACCAGCAATTCGTCGCTTTCGCCGGAATTGGAAAGAGCGATAAGGAGGTCATCGCTGGCAATCATGCCCAAATCGCCATGGCCAGCTTCCGCGGGGTGCATGAAAAATGAGGGGGTGCCGGTGCTGGCTAGCGTAGAGGCTATCTTGTTGGCAATATGGCCCGATTTTCCGATGCCACTTACCACGACGCGGCCTTTGCACGACAGCATTAGGTGGTGCGCGGCAATAAAAGAGTCGTCGAGGCGCAATGAAAGCTGCTCAATGGCCTCGGTTTCTGTCTCAAGAACTTCGCGCGCCAGATCAAGGATGATGTCGTCTTTCATGGGAACTGGATTTGTAGTCTCTGGAATCATGGCTAGCAATTATACTTGAGGGCATGAACGATACGCTCGAACTCGTCTTGATTTTGCTGCTGGCCGCCATTTTGGCGGTATCGCTGTTCAGGCGCCTGGGTTTGCCTGCAATGCTGGGGTACCTGCTGGCTGGCATTGTGATCGGACCGCATGCTACCGGAATCATCCCTCCCGATGACTCAACGCGCGGGCTGGCTGAGTTCGGTGTGATCTTTCTGATGTTTACCGTCGGTCTGGAGTTCAGCCTGGCCCAACTCTTCGCCATGCGACGTACCGTTTTTGGCCTGGGTGGCGCCCAGATGGCCGTAACCCTTCTGGCCGGCTTCGGGCTTGCCTATGCTTCGGGCCTTGATTGGCAAAGTAGCATTGCGCTGGCTGGGGCGCTTTCCCTGTCCTCCACCGCCATCATGGCACGTTTGCTGGCTGAGCGCCTCGAACTCAAGTCTACCCATGGCCAACGCATCATGGGCGTGATGCTGTTTCAGGACCTGGCCGTGGTTCCGTTGCTGATTTTGATTCCTGCCTTGGCTCAGAACCACGGGGCGCTGGCCAGTATCCTGTTGCTTGGGGCGCTCAAGGCAGCCCTGGTGCTGGTGCTGGTGCTGGGGTTTGGCAGAAGGGTGATGGGCAAGTGGTTTAATTGGGTTGCCCGGCAAAAGTCATCCGAAGTTTTTGTGCTGAACGTCCTTCTGGTGACGCTAGGGATGGCGTGGCTGACCCAACGCGCAGGCCTGTCGTTGGCGTTGGGCGCGTTTATATCAGGCGTATTGATCTCCGAAACCGATTATCGATACCAGGTTGAGGATTACATCAAGCCCTTCAGAGATGTTCTACTCGGCCTGTTTTTTATTACAATTGGCTCACTGCTTGATTTATCCGTGGTTGTCATGCAGTTGCCCTGGGTGCTGGTTGTACTCATCGCACTACTGGCACTGAAATTACTCATTGCCTACGGGTTGGGCAGGTTCTTTGGCGACATTGATTCTGTGGCACTGCGCACCGCATTGGCGATTGCACCCGCCGGAGAGTTTGGGTTTGTCCTGCTGGCACAAGCCGAGGTGTTGCATCTGCTGCCGGATGCGCCGCTGCAAGTTGTCCTGGCAGCGATGGTCATATCCATGCTGTTGTCCCCGCTGATCATCATGATGAGCGATCGCATCGTGCTGTATTGTTGTGAGAGCGAGTGGACCCTGCGTTCGTTGGCCTTGCACGAACTATCGGCCCGCAGTTATGGGGTAAAGCGTCATGTCATCGTGTGCGGCTACGGACGCAGCGGTCAGAATTTGTCCCGGTTTTTGGAACAGGAAGGGTTGGCAGTCATTGCCCTGGATATGGACCCTCAACGCGTCCGCGCAGCCGCAACTGCCGGAGAATCCGTGGTTTTCGGCGATGCGGGTCGACGCGAGGTACTGGTTGCCGCAGGAGTGCACCGCGCAGCGGCCATTGTGGTAACGTTTGCCGATACGCCGGTTTCATTGGCCATCATCAGTCACGCCAGAGAGCTGGAACCGGGTTTGCCGGTAATCGTGCGCACGTTCGATGACACCGATCTGGACCGGCTTAAGGATGCCGGCGCGGCAGAGGTTGTGCCAGAAATTCTTGAAGGTTCTTTAATGCTGGCTTCCCACGCCATGTTGGAACTGGGCGTGCCGCTGGCCAGGGTACTCAAACGGATTCGACGCGTCCGTTCAGAGCGCTATCACATGATGCGTGGTTTTTTTCGCGGCATTACGGATGATCCCGCTGAAAATGCGGAGCATTCGCAGCCTAGAATGCACTCGGTGATCATCGGCGAGGGGGCCTATGCCAATGGCAAGTTGTTGGAGGAATTGATGCTTGATAAGCTGGGCGTTGAGGTGACGGCTATTCGGCGGCATGGCATTCGAGGCTTGCATCCGAGTGCAGATACCCGGATCATTCCGATGGATGTGGTCGTCCTGCTGGGAGTTCCAGAATCTCTGGTCCAGGCCGAAATTCGACTTCTGCAAGGCTGAGATGGATTAGCCAGCAAGCCTCCTGTGGTTTAACATGCCGGATTTGGGCTCGAGGCACTTAAGTGTTGTTTCTGTGACAAATCTGGTTGAAATCACCGAATTGAATTTTGGCTACGGCAGTCGACTGGTGCTCAAAGGCATCAATCTGACAGTCCGGAAAGGGAGTCTGGTCGCCATCATGGGATTGAGCGGTTGTGGGAAAACCACACTGTTACGCTTGATTGGGGGGCAACTTCAGGCGCATGAGGGCTCAGTCATGGTGGCCGGACAGTACCTGAATAACATGAGTCAAAGCGATCTGTATGCGTTGCGCCGTCGCTTGGGCATGATGTTTCAATTTGGTGCGTTGTTTACAGATCTTTCCGTTTACGACAACGTGGCTTTCCAGATGCATGAACATACCAGCTTGTCGGAAAGCGTCATAAGGGATCTCACCCTGATGAAACTCAACGCGGTGGGATTGCGCGGTGTGCAGTCCTTGATGCCCTCCGAGCTGTCTGGGGGGATGGCACGCAGGGTGGCTTTGGCACGCGCCACTGCGCTCGACCCGGAACTTATTTTGTATGACGAGCCTTTTGCCGGACTGGACCCTATTTCACTGGGTGTCATTGGCCAGCTGATTCGGCGCCTCAATGACGCCCTTGGCGCAACATCAATATTGGTGACCCACGATGTTCAGGAGTCCTTGAAAATTGTCGATTACGTTTATTTTGTTTCGGAAGGGGTCATTGTCGCTCAAGGAACTCCCGAGCAGATTCGGGCCTCTACGCTTCCTTTCGTGCATCAGTTTATCTGGGGTGAAGCCGATGGTCCCATGCCTTTTCACTATCCGGCCAAAACCATGGCAAACGATCTTGGTTTGAGGGAGGCCTGACACGATGGTTTTGGAATCAACATTGCGTAACATTCGTCTGGTCGGCGACGGAACGCTCAAGATCGTGGAACGGATTGGGGCGACGGTTGTATTTTTGGGGTTGACATTAACGCAATCAGCCACCAGTTTCCGGCGCTTTGACCTGGTTATTCGGGAAATTTTCTATGCCGGCGTCCAGTCGCTCATTATCATTCTGGTTTCTGGATTGTTTGTTGGGATGGTTTTGGGCTTGCAGGGCCACGAAACCTTGCAGAACTACGGTTCAGAACAAAGTGTCGGCGTGTTGGTGGCGTTGTCTCTGGTGCGCGAGTTGGGGCCTGTGGTTGCAGCGCTTCTGTTCGCCAGCAGGGCCGGCTCTGCGATTACCGCAGAAATCGGCCTTATGAAAGCCACGGAGCAGTTGTCGGCAATGGAAATGATGGCTATCAACCCTATGGCGCGGGTTGTTGCGCCGCGTTTTTGGGGGGGCGTGATCTCCATGCCGCTATTGGCGATGTTGTTCAGCGCCATGGGGATTATTGGGGGTTTTCTTGTGGCGGTAGTTTTGATTGGCGTGGACGATGGGGCTTTTTGGTCACAGATGCAGGCTGCGGTGGATTTTCGCCACGATATCGCCAATGGCATCATCAAAAGCCTGGTGTTTGGGATCGCAGTTTCTGCCATCGCCACTTTTGAAGGATATGAGGCTTCTCCTACAGCAGAAGGAGTCTCCGGAGCGACGACCCGAACCGTAGTAAGTTCGTCACTGGCCATTCTGGCGTTGGACCTGGTATTGACCGCATTTATGCTGAAGGGGTGGAGCTGATGGAACGCAGCACATTAAATTTGTGGGTAGGAATTTTTGTCCTGTTGGGTTTTTTCGCCTTCCTTGTATTGGCATTCAAGGTAGGCAACCTCAGTGCGGGGGGCTCGGGTCAAACTTATACCCTGGTGGCCAATTTCGACAATATTGGACAACTCAAGGAAAGGGCGCCGGTTCGCAGTGCAGGCGTTCTAGTGGGGCGAGTCAAGTCAGTACGTTTTGATCCGATTCATTATACTGCCGAAGTTCGCATGGCGATTGACACACAATTCAAATTTCCAAAAGATACCTCCGCCTCGGTTCTGACGTCGGGGATTTTAGGTGAGCAGTACATTGGCCTGGAAGCCGGAGGTGATGATCAGATGTTGAAAGATGGAGATCAAATCAAACTGGTGCAAGGGGCCGTAGTTTTGGAACGATTGATCGGACAATTTTTGTTTAACAAGGCACAGGATAGCAGTACTGCCAAAGGAGCACAGAAGTGAGCATCTTCTTGGGAAAACGAGGCTGGTCCATTGGGCTGGCGTTATTTTTTATGGGATTGAACGCATTCGGCGCGGAGCCTGGGCCCGATGAAGTGATTCGCAAAACAGCCGAAGAAGTGATCGCGTCCATCAAGGCAGACAGTGCAATTCAATCGGGAGATCGTAGCAAAGCCTATGCACTGATCGAACAGAAAGTGTTGCCGCACTTTGATTTCACCCGAATGACACGACTGGCCATGGGGAGAAACTGGAATCAGGCCTCCCCCGATCAGCAAAAGCAGTTGATCTATGAATTCAAGGATTTGTTGGTTCGTACCTATGCCAGTTCACTGTCCCAATATAAAGATCAGGTCGTGCAGATCAAAGGTACCGAAAGTCAGCCCGATGGTAATGACGCAGTGGTCCATTCGGCCATTGTGCCTTCCGGTGGCCAGACTGTTCCCATTGATTACAGTATGGAAAAAATGAGCGATAGCTGGAAGGTTTATGACATCAGGGTCGATGGCGTCAGTCTGGTTACCAACTATCGCAGTGAATTTGCAGATATCGTGCGCCGCAACGGAGTCGATGGACTCATCAAAGCGCTGGACGACAAGCGTAAGTTGGCCAGCAAGCAATGACAAAATTAGAGGGCCAGAAGCTCGCGCTGTCAGGGCCGCTGGTCATGGATACCATCGATGCCGTGCTGAGCGAAACGGGCCCAGCGGTGGCCAAGGCGGATCTCACCGTTGATTTTTCGGGCGCGACAAATATTGACTCTTCGGTACTTGCGCTCATGATGCAATGGCGACGCGAATCCGAGGCGGC